>NZ_JBHWZH010000184.1:0-10147 GCF_042728285.1 Streptomyces sp. NPDC060194
CCCCCCTTTCGCGTGGGCGCGGGTCAGGCGAGGGTGGAGTCCGCGGGCTCGCCGGCCGGGGCCGCGGCCTCGGCCGTCTCCGCCGCCTCGATCTCCGCCTGCTCGACGGCGACGCCGCCGGGCGTCTTCTCGTCGTCGGTCGCCACCGGGCTCTGGGCGGCGAGCGTGCCGGCGTTGCGCAGCTCGGCCCGGGCCGCCAGGTCCGCGACCGCCGCGTTGAACTGCACGATCGACGCCGGCTCGTCGGGGCCGAGCAGGTAGCTCTTCAGCTCGTGGCGGGCGGCGGACAGCGGGTCGGCGGCCGGGTTCCGCACGGCGGCCAGGAGCTCGTCGAGCTCGGCGGCCCCGTTGGAGAGGATCACCGCGGCGCGGACCGCGGTGTTCTGCCGCTTGAACTCCTCCACGCCGAGCTCGGCGGAGTCGGTGACCGCGTACGGCTTGCCGCTCTCGATGAAGTCGGAGACGACGGAGGAGATGTCGGAGACCATCGCGTCGGAGACGTTGAAGCAGTCGTAGAGGTGCGGGTGCGGTCCGGTGACGATGCGGTGCTCCCACTCCGGGACCGCACGCCAGAAGGCCTCGCCCCACGCCGCACGGAGCCGCTTGACGGCGGCCTCGCGCTCGGGGTCGGCGAGCCCGTCGCGGGTGGACTCCGCCTCGTCGGTGCTGTCCTCGGTCTCGACGGAGAACGCGGCCAACTCGGCCTCGATCCGCGTCAGCTCCGCCCGGGCGGCGCCGGTCACGGCGGTGTCGACCGTCCACCGCGGGTCGGCCTCGCGCGCCGCGGCGGCCTTCTCGACCAGCGCGGTGATCCGCCGGTGGGCGGCCCCGGCCTTGGCGCTGCGGGTGCCGGTGAAGGGGTGCGGCTTGTACAGGACGCGGACCGGCGGCTCGGCCGCCAGCAGCTTACGGACGATGTTCTCGCCCGCGAGGAGCAGCGAGGTGTTGCCCGGGTTGTCGTCCCAGCCCTCCCAGGTGGGGGCGTAGAGCACGGTCGGCGTCTCGCGCACGGTCCCGGCGGCCCGCTGGATGGGGGCCAGCTGCGGGCGGCCGACCTCGACGATGTCGTCGTCGCGGACGCCGACGTCGGCCAGCGCGTAGCGGTCGCGGCCGGCCCGGCCCGCGGTCCACACCTCGTCGTAGACCTTGCTGTACG
Organism: Streptomyces sp. NPDC060194; assembly: GCF_042728285.1. NCBI lineage: Bacteria > Bacillati > Actinomycetota > Actinomycetes > Kitasatosporales > Streptomycetaceae > Streptomyces > Streptomyces sp. NPDC060194. Next base: position 1,157 of record NZ_JBHWZH010000184.1, read on the forward strand.
GGTTGACGCTGGCGAGCTTGTCGCTGTCGCCGTGCCCGATGAAGACGTGCTTCATGGTCGGCACGCGCAGCAGGTGGATGTTCTTGCCGACGTTCGCCGGGTACAGCGCGACCCGCACGGTCGACAGGTCCATGTTCATCAGGTGGACGCCGCCGGGGACGCAGACCACCGGCACGGAGGTCTGGCCGAGCTGGGTGAGGATGGCCCGCTCGCGCAGGATCACCAGCGGCCGGGTCTCCAGCTGCGCCATGGTCTCCAGCCACATGTTGACCTGGTAGGCGGAGTCCTTGGAGCCGGAGAAGTACAGGACGGTCTCGGGCCGGTACTCCGCCAGCCACTCGTCCAGCCTGCCCAGGATGACCTCCGCGGACGGCGGGACGCGGCGTCCGCGGGTGTACGGCAGCAGCGCCGCGGTGTAGGCGAGGGCGAGCGTGAGGGTGATCGCGACGCCGGCCGCCCCCCAGACCGCGTCGTCGGTCACGGCCGTCGCGAGGAGGCCGACCACGGCGAACAGGTCGAGGTGCAGCATCTTCTCCGCGGCCCGGTGATTCAGGGCGCGCGGCGGGGCGTCGGGGATCGTCACCCGGCTCGCGAGGTCGACGTTGCGGGTCGCGACGGGCAGCTTGCGCCGGTTGCGGATCACGGTGAGCAGCGCGCCGTGCGGGGCCTGGAAGCTGTAGAACACCAGGAAGCCGGCGATGGCCGCGTAGAACACCGGCCGGTCGGCGAGTTCCGCGGTGCGGGCCAGCAGCAGGATCAGCAGGAGCTGGCGGATGAGGAACCGGATGGAGAGTCCGGCCCGCACCTTGCTCAGCCGGCTGATCAGATAGCTCCCGCGCCGGTGGAGGTAGTGGTCCGCCCCGTAGGTCACCGCGCAGGCGGCGGCGAAGGCCCAGACGTTCGGCACGAGAGCGGCCAGCATTATGGCCGGGTAACCGAGTGCGATGAGCAGCGCCGCGACGAGTTCGCCGGTGCTGCCCACCCGAGCGAGACGTATTGCAGAGGAAATCACGGAGATCCTGCTCCTGCGCTGCCGCCGTCGGACCGGCCAGCGCTGTCTTCGGTTGATGTGAGGGACCATGGTGTCATGCCGCGTCCCGGGCCCGGAAAACGCCCGCGGACGCGCCCCAGGCCCCCGTGGGCGACTGCTCGCGGAGGCCTGGGAGGGGGGTCGGGAAGGGCGCCGGTCAGACGTCGCCCTGGCGGTCCAGGACGGAGGCCAGGGCGGCCTCGAAACCGGAGGCGGCGGCCGCGCCGGCCGTCGGGTCCTGCTGGCGGACGTCGATGACGTGGCCGGTCATCTCCGAGAGCAGCACGTCGAGCGAGGTGCGCGCGACGGCCTCGGAGGAGAGCAGGGAGCCCTCCGGCTCGGTGCCAAACGCCTTGGTGCGCATCGGGGTGGCGGTGCGCTCGGGGTTGATGCAGTTGACGCGGATGCCCTCGCCGGCCCACTCGTCGGCGAGCGCCTGGGTCAGGTTGACCATGGCGGCCTTCGTCGACGAGTACAGACTGTAGTCGGCGCGCCCCCGGGTGTAGCTGCTGGAGGTGTAGAGCAGCAGCTGGCCCTTGGTCTCGGCGAGGTACTTGTACGCGGTGCGGGCGATCTGGACGGGCGCGAGGTAGTTGACCTTCAGCGCCTCCTCGATCGTGGCGTTGTCGGCCTCGGCGAGCTTGCCGATGCGCAGCACGCCTGCGGTGTTGATGACGTAGTCGATGCGGCCGGTCTCGGAGTAGATCCTCGACAGGGCGTCGTCGACGTGCTCGGGGTTCTCGACGTGGGTGCCGGTGGTGGAGCGGCCGAGCGGGAACACCTTCGCGCCGTAGCTCTTCGCGATCGCGGCGATGTCCGCGCCGATGCCGTAGGAGCCGCCGAAGACGACCAGGGTCTTGTCCTTGAGCAGGGCGCGGTAGGCGTCCTCGTCGACCTGTGTCGGGGCGGCGGTGGAGGCCAGCTGGAAGAGCTTGTCGGCGATGAAGACGTCGACGGGCTGGGTGACCTTCATGTTGTACTCGTCGCCCGCGACGACGTGGATCGGCACGTCGGGGAGGTACTTGAGCACGACCGAGCAGTCGTCCGTGGCCTGGAAGTTGGGGTCACCGGACGCGATCTCGTAGGCGCGGCGGATGGTGGAGAGCTTGAACGCCTGCGGGGTCTGGCCGCGGCGCAGCCGCGAGCGGTCGGGGACGTCGGTGATGAACTCGCCGTCCTCGCCGTGGGTGCGGGTGACGATGATGGTGTCCGCGGAGGGGATCGCCACGTCGACGGCCTGGTAGCGGCGCAGCGACTCGACGCAGTCGGCGATGACGCGCTGCGACAGCAGCGGGCGGACGGCGTCGTGGAAGAGGACGTTGGCGTCCTCGCCCTCGGCGAGGTCCGCGCCGACGGCGGCGATGGCCAGTTCCGTCGTCTCGTTGCGGGTGGCGCCGCCCTCGATGACCCGGCTCACCTTGGTGAACCCCGCCTTCTCGACGATCCGCTCGACGTCCGGGACGTGTCCGGGCGCCATCAGGACGATGATGTCGTCGATGTCGGGCGCCCGCTCGAAGATGGCGAGCGTGTGCTCGATGACCGCCTTGCCCGCGATCTTCAGCAGCTGCTTCGGTATCGAGAGACCGACGCGCTGACCGGTTCCGCCGGCGAGGACGACGGCGGTCGTACGGGGCGTGGCTATGTGCTCGGACACGTCTTACCTACCTTGAGGCGACAGGGAACCTGGCGATGCTCTCACTCAGGGTTACCGGGTTGCAAGGCGAGGTGCACCGGGAGGACAGGGGGTGTCGACCCCCGGTTCACCTTGCCAGTAAGGGATTCGGCCGGGGCCCCGGCGGTTGCGGCGTGTGACCGAGAACACGGACCGGGCCGGGCGCGGGCCCTACGGGGGCGCCCCTAGAACGGCTTGAACGTGTCGTACTCCTGGTCCGCCTCGTCCTTCTCCGCCTGCCGGTCGCGGCGGCGGGTCGCGGCGGGTCGCGGGGAGTCGAGGCGGTGGTCCTCGCCGCGGCGGCCGAGCATCTCGGCGCCGGCCATGACGGTGGGCTCCCAGTCGAAGACGACCGCGTTGTCTTCGGGGCCGATGGCGACCGCGTCGCCCTCGCGGGCGCCGGCCTTGACCAGCTCCTCCTCGACGCCGAGCCGGGCGAGCCGGTCGGCCAGGTAGCCGACGGCCTCGTCGTTGTTGAAGTCGGTCTGCCGGATCCAGCGCTCGGGCTTCTCGCCGCGCACCCGGTAGACGGGCTGCCCGTCGTCGTCCTGCTCCGCGGTGACCGTGAAGCCCTGGTCGTCGACGGCCTTCGGGCGGATGACGACCCGGGTCGACTCCTCCTTGGGCTTCGCGGCCCGCGTCTCGCCGACGATGCCGGCGAGCGCGTACGAGAGCTCCTTCAGGCCCAGGTGGGCGACGGCGGAGACCTCGAAGACCTTATAGCCGCGGGCCTCCAGGTCCGGGCGGATCATCTCCGCGAGGTCGCGGCCGTCGGGGATGTCGACCTTGTTGAGGACGACGAGCCGCGGGCGCTTCTCCAGGCCGCCGCCGTAGAGCCGCAGCTCCTCCTCGATGACGTCGAGGTCGGAGACGGGGTCGCGGTCGGACTCCAGGGTCGCGGTGTCGAGGACGTGCACGAGGACCGAGCAGCGCTCGACGTGGCGCAGGAACTCCAGGCCCAGGCCCTTGCCCTGGCTGGCGCCGGGGATCAGGCCGGGCACGTCCGCGATGGTGTAGACGGTCGAACCGGCCGTCACCACACCGAGGTTGGGGACCAGGGTGGTGAACGGGTAGTCCGCGATCTTCGGCTTCGCGGCGGAGAGCACGGAGATCAGCGAGGACTTCCCCGCGCTCGGGTAGCCGACCAGGGCCACGTCGGCGACGGTCTTGAGCTCCAGGACCACGTCCCGGGCCTCGCCGGGCTCGCCGAGCAGGGCGAAGCCGGGGGCCTTGCGGCGGGCGGAGGCCAGCGCCGCGTTGCCGAGGCCGCCGCGGCCGCCCTGGCCGGCGACGAAGGTGGTGCCCTCGCCGACCAGGTCCGCGAGCACGTTGCCGGCCTTGTCGAGGACGACGGTGCCGTCGGGGACGGGCAGGACGAGGTCCGCGCCGTCCTTGCCGGAGCGGTTGTCGCCTGCGCCGGGCTGGCCGTTGGTGGCCTTGCGGTGGGGGTGGTGGTGGTAGTCGAGCAGGGTGGTGACGCTCTGGTCGACGACCAGGGTCACGTCTCCGCCGCGGCCGCCGTTGCCGCCGTCCGGGCCGCCGAGCGGCTTGAACTTCTCCCGGTGCACGGAGGCACAGCCGTGGCCTCCGTTACCCGCGCCGACGTGCAGCTCGACGCGGTCCACGAAGGTGGTCATGGGATGTGCCTCCAGTTACTGATGTACGGGTTTGTTCCTACGACAACACGCGAAAGGCGGACCCGCTTCCCGCACCCACCGAGTGGTGTGCACGGGAAAGCGCGGCCCGCCTTCCGGGAGAACGTGTTCTACGGTGCCTGGATCAGGCGACCGGAACGATGTTCACGACCTTGCGGCCGCGGTGGGTACCGAACTCCACCGCGCCGGCGTTGAGCGCGAACAGCGTGTCGTCGCCGCCGCGGCCGACGCCGGTGCCCGGGTGGAAGTGGGTGCCGCGCTGGCGGACGAGGATCTCACCGGCGTTGACGGTCTGACCGCCGAAGCGCTTCACGCCGAGCCGCTGGGCATTGGAGTCGCGCCCGTTCCGGGTGGACGATGCGCCCTTCTTGTGTGCCATGTCTCAGTCCCTCTTACTTCGCAGCCGTGGGGATACCGGTGATCTTGATCGCCGTGTACTGCTGACGGTGACCCTGACGACGGCGGTAGCCGGTCTTGTTCTTGTAGCGGAGGATGTCGATCTTCTCGCCCTTGTGGTGGTCCACGATCTCGGCGGTGACCTTGATGCCGTCCAGGACCCACGGGTCGCTGGTCACGGAGTCGCCGTCGACCACGAGCAGCGTAGAGAGCTCTACGGTGTCGCCGACCTTGCCGGTGGAAATCTTGTCAACCTCGACGATGTCGTCGACAGCAACCTTGTGCTGGCGACCACCGCTGCGCACGATGGCGTACACGCGGATCTCTCTTTCACTCGGGACGGACGCCCCTGACGCCAGCCGCGGCCGCCGGAACGGGGCGCACGGCCTCCCCCGCGGAGTCGCTCCGCGGGAGGTGGGTTGCTCAGGAACGGGTGCGTACGGAGACACACCGAGCGCCAAGGTTACGACCCCCCACGTCAAGGGTCAAACCGAGCCAAGGGCCGTGGCTGACGGATCAGCCACGGCCCGGTCACCGTGTTCGAGGGCTGGCAACGACTACCGGGCGGCCCTCCAGGCCGGCAGAATGATCTCGTCGCCCTTGTAATTCACCACCTTGATCGAGATGGCGATGTTCTCGGCGATGTCCTTGGATACGGCCACGCATCCGTTGCCACCACTGCTGGCCTTGATGAGAACATCGCCATTTCCCGGGTTCCCCGCATAGGGGCGGTAGATGTAGCCGCGCACACCCCAGCCGTCGCTCGCCGTGTCACACACGGTCAGCGTGTCGCCGTTCTCGGTCCACGTTGCGTAGCCGCTACCGTCGCTGATCCCGACGGCGGCGTCGGCCTGAGCGGTCCCCGAGGCAAACATCAGCGTGGCGCCAGCCGCAGCGACCATTCCCGCCATGCGGTTCTTCGAAATCGAGCGCACAACAAACCCCTCCCCTTGAATGGGAGCTGTGTGCGGGAGACATCCCACCCACCGCTCCTGACACAGCAGACGCTATTCACTCAGGGCGACCCCGGACAACAGCGCGTAATGCTATTGGCTGAGAATGCTGCCCCCATCGCCCTCCGCCGAAAACGCAAGCGGAGTGCTCTCCGCCTCCGTCCCCCGAGATCGCCAACTGCCTTTGTCTAGGAAGCGGATTGCATCGGTACAAGACTCACGCGCACGAGTGGCGATGAGCCACCCGGCAGTCGGGTGGCTCAAACCAGCGCAGGGGCGTGGGGCGTTGAGGGACGGGTGGACGCGACCCGGCGACGGCCGGGATGCGCGGGCGTGGGACACTGTCGGGATACCGGATTCGCGACCCGGCGCGGCGACTTGGTGACGGGGGGGCCTCGTCGCGACGGCATCGCCCGCGGGGAGAGGCGCAGCGGCGGCGGGGCGCACACGGCCGCCGGTTCGAACGAACCGGCCGCGGCCTGACCGGTGCGCCGATACGTTGGCCGGGTCCCGGGCCTTCCCATGCGATTGGAAGTGTATGTCGATCAAGGTCAGTGTCGTCATCCCGGTGTACAACCCGGGGAAGTACATCCAGCCCTGCATTGATTCCCTGCTCGGTCAGACCCTTCCGACCGACGAGTTCGAAGTCCTTTTCGTCGACGACGGCTCCACGGACGAGACGCCGGAGGAACTGGACCGGCTCGCCGAGAAGCACCCGCACTTCCGTGTGATCCACATCCCGAACTCCGGGTGGCCGGGTAAGCCCCGCAACATCGGGGTCGCGGAGGCACGGGGCGAGTACGTGCAGTTCGTGGACCAGGACGACCACATGGCCTCCGAAGCCCTGCACCGCCTGTACGAGATGGGGCACCGGAACGGCTCCGACATCGTCATCGGCAAGGTGGCCAGCAACTTCCGCGGCGTACCCCACGGCGTGTTCAGGACCGACCGGCAGAAGTGCACCCTTCGCGACGCACCGCTCCACGACTCCCTCACGCCGCACAAGATGTTCCGCCGGCAGTTCCTGCTGGACAACGGGATCGCCTACCCGGAGGGCAAGCGGCGGTTGGAGGACCAGCTGTACATGATGCAGGCGTACTTCCCCGCCGAGGTGGTCTCGATCCTCGGCAGCTACACCTGCTACTACTACTCCAAGCGCGACGACGGGAAGAACGCCGGCTCGACGCGTCCCGTCCCGGCGGGCTACTACGGCAACCTCCGCGAGGTCCTGGACGTCGTGCTGGAGAACACCGAACCCGGCTCCTTCCGCGACCTCCTGCTGCGCCGCTTCTACCGCGTGGAGATGCTGGGCCGCGTCAGCGAGCCGAACGTGCTCAGGTACGAGCCGGAGTACCTCGACGAGATGCTCGACTCCATCCGCCCCCTGGCGCTGGAGTACATGGGCGACAGCGTCCACGACAGCCTCGGCGCGCTCACCCGCCTCCGCTCCACGCTGGTGCGCAACGACGACCGCGAGGCTCTCGTGGAGGTCGCCCGCCTCGCCGCGAGCATCAAGGGAGCCGCGCGGCTCGAGGACGTGGCGTGGCAGCCGGACGGCAAGCTCGCCGTCTCCGTGACGGCCCGTCTCACCCACGGTGACGACGGAGAGCCGCTGAAGCTGCTGCGGCGCTCGGGCCGGGTGCTCGTCCACCCCGACCTGACCCGCGCCCTCCTGGACGAGGACACCCTGATCGACGTCACGGACGAGCTCGGCGACTTCCGGGCCGAGATGTCCCTGCGGAACCGCGAGACCGCCGTCGAATGGCCTTGCCAGGCGTCGTTCGAGCCGGAGTTCGTCGAGCTCGGGGACGACGCGTTCGAGGTGGTCCTGCGCGGCACGGGTCTCGTCGCACCGCAGGGTGAGAAGAAGCGCGGGCCCGTCTCGCGGGGCTTCTGGGACGTCTGGGTGCCCGTCCGCGGGCTCGGCCTCGTCCGCAAGGCGCGCGTCGGCGCGGACCGCGCGCCCCACGTCGACGCCGACTGCCGGCCGGCCCAGCTCGGCGCGACGGGCCGCCCGGTCATCCCCTACTTCACCGAGGGGTTCGGCAACCTCACCCTGGACGTCGGCCGGCGTGACAAGCGGCTGTCGAAGTACCTCGCCGACCGTCCGGTCCGCCGTGTGCCCGGCAGGCGCGTCGAGCTGCAGCTCGACGTGTTCACCACCGCCCGGAGCGGCACGCGCCCGGTCCAGCTCGAACTCGGTTCGCTCGACGGCCGCACCTTCACCGTCGAGGCGCAGCTGCGCCCTTTCGCCGGTCGGGCCCATCTGGCGCTGCCCGCCCTGCCCGCCTCCGTCGCCCCCGGGCCGTGGTCCCTCGCCGCGCGGCTGGACCGTCCGTCGGACCCCGCAACGCCGCTGTGCGAGGTACGGGTCGGCAAGGGCGGCCGCGTCCGTGTCGGTGAGGTGCCGCCGGTGGATCCGGCTGCCGCGCGCGAGATCAGGATCAGCCGCGCCAAGGCGGCCGCCCGCAGCCGGCTGGCACCGCTGGGCGGGCCGGTACTGCGCCGCCTACCGGCCCCGGCCCGCAAGAGGATCCGCCGTCTGGCCTCCGGCCTCGTCGGCTGACCACGCCCGCATCCCGCCTCGTTCAAGGACGTCATCACATGCGACAGCTCGGCATCAGCGGTGCCTGGGTGCACGAACCGAAGATCTTCCCGGACGGCCGGGGCAGCTTCCACGAGTGGTTCCGGGCCCCGGACCTCGCCGAGGCCGCGGGCCACCCCCTGAACCTCGCGCAGGCCAACTGCTCCGTCTCCGCGCGCGGCACCCTGCGCGGCGTGCACTTCGCCGACGTGCCGCCGGGCCAGGCCAAGTACGTCAAGTGCGTACGCGGTGCGGTCCTCGACGTCGTCGTCGACATCCGGGTCGGCTCCCCCACCTACCGGCAGTGGGAGGCGGTCCGCCTCGACGACGTGGACCACCATTCCGTCTACCTCTCCGAGGGGCTCGGGCACGCCTTCATGGCCCTGACCGACGACGCCACCGTCGTCTACCTCTGCTCCCAGGGCTACGCCCCGCAGCGCGAGCACGGCATCCACCCGCTCGACCCGGCACTGGGCATCGAATGGCCCGCCGGCGTCACCCCCCTGCTCTCCGACAAGGACGCGGCGGCCCCGACCCTCGCGGAGGCGGAGACCCAGGGCCTCCTGCCGTCCTACGACGCCTGCCGGGCGTACGTCGAGGAGCTGCGGACCGGCTGAGCGCGTGGCGCGCGTCATGCGGGAGGGCACCCGAGCGGCGTCCCTGCCGGTGGAGTCACGCACACGAGCGCGGGGGAGCACGGT
>NZ_JBHWZH010000185.1:0-9995 GCF_042728285.1 Streptomyces sp. NPDC060194
GCCCGGGACGACGACTACTTCAGGCCGCTGTCGATGGCCGTGGCGAGCTCCCCGTTGGTGGTGTCACCGCTGAACTCCCAGAAGAAGGCCCCGCCCAGGCCCTGGGACTTCGCCCAGCTCATCTTGGTGGCGATCGTGGCCGGGGTGTCGTACGACCACCAGTCGCTGCCGCAGTGCGCGTACGCCGTGCCGGCGATCAGGCCGTTGGCCGGGCACGAGGTCTTGAGGACCCGGTAGTCCTGGATGCCGGGCTCGATCCCCGCGGCGGGACCGGTCGCGGTGCCGCCCGGCTCCTTCTGCGAGACGCCCGTCCAGCCGCGGCCGTAGAAGCCGATGCCGAGCAGCAGCTTCTTCGCCGGGACGCCCTTCGCCTTGAGCTTGGCGATCGCGTCGGCGGAGTTGAAGCCGGCCTGCGGGATACCCGCGTAGGAGGTCAGCGGGGAGTGCGGGGCGGTCGGGCCCTGGGCGGCCCAGGCGCCGAAGTAGTCGTAGGTCATGACGTTGTACCAGTCCTGGTACTGCGCCGCCGTGCCGTAGTCCGCCTTGTCGATCTTGCCGCCGGCGGAGCCGTCGGCCGTGATCGCGGAGGTGACCAGGTAGCTCGGGCCGAACTCGTCCCGCAGCGCCTTCATGAGCTTGGGGTAGGAGTCGTAGCCCGAGGTGTCGCAGGTCAGGCCGCAGGCGTTCGGGTACTCCCAGTCGATGTCGATGCCGTCGAAGACGTCGGCCCAGCGGGGGTCCTCGACCAGGGCCTTGCAGGACTTGGCGAAGGACGCGGCGTTGGCCGCGGCCTCGGCGAAGCCGCCGGAGTACGTCCAGCCGCCGAAGGACCACAGGACCTTGATGTGCGGGTACTTGGCCTTCAGCTGGCGCAGCTGGTTGAAGTTGCCGCGCAGCGGCTGGTCCCAGGTGTCGGCGACGCCGCTGACCGACTGGTCCGCGGTGTACGCCTTGTCGGTGGCGGCGTAGGCGTCGTCGAGCAGGCACTTGCCGCCCTTGACGTTGCCGAAGCTGTAGTTGATGTGCGTGATCTTCGAGGCGGTGCCCGACGTCACCAGGTTCTTGACGTGGTAGTTCTTGCCGTAGATGCCCCACTCGGTGAAGTAGCCGAGCTTGATCTTGTCGCCGGTGGGCGGCGGGTCGACCGTGCCGCCCGTCGTGCGGACCCTGACCGAGGTGCTGACCGGACCGGTCTGGTCGGCGGTGTCGCGGGCCTGGACGGCGTAGGAGTAGTCCGTGCCGGCGGTCAGGCCGCTGTCGGTGAAGGTGAGGCCGGTGACCGTGGCGACCTTCGCCCCGTCGCGCAGCACGTCGTAGTTCTTGATGCCCTTGTCGTCGCTCGCGGCGGTCCAGGTCAGCTTGGCGCCGGTGTTCGTGATGTCCGAGGCGACCGGGGTGCCGGGCGCGCCGGGGGCGTTGTCGCCGGGGACGACCGGGCCGCCGTCACAGGAACCGCCGTTGAGCTTGCAGTCCGAGGGGGCGCCGGGGCCCGAGCCGTTGAAGCCGAAGGTGACCGAGGCCCCGGGGGCGAGGTTCGTCTGCCAGCTCTTGTTCTTCGCGGTCCAGGTCTGGCCGCTGCGGGTGACGTCGGCGTCCCACGAGGAGGTCACCTGGGTGCCCGTGGGGAAGGTCCACTCGACCGTCCAGCTCGCCAGGTTGGTGGTGCCGGTGTTCTTCACCGTCCACTTGCCCTCGAAGCCGGAGCCCCAGTCCTGGGTCTTGGTGTAGGTGGCGGTGGCGGATGCTGCCGCGTGCGCCGGGGTGGCGAGGCCGACCATGGCTGCGAAGGGCACGGCCAGGGCGGTGAGCCCGGCCAGGGCTCTCCGCCGGAGTTTCTGTGTGAAGCGCACGGGGCTGCTCCTTGGAAGGGGTCCGGATATGGGGGTGAGACCCTGCGCCGCCCGTGAACCGCCCGTGGAACCGGGGGTTCACCGCAAGTTGAGGTGAGAGTAGAAAGGTCCAGACCATCCGTCAACAGGTCTGGACCTGTGCGGGGTGTGTGTATCAGTCGTCCAATTCCCCGGCCAACAGCGCGGCTTGTACCCGACTGCGAAGCCCGAGCTTGGCGAGGACCCGGCTGACGTGGGTCTTGACGGTGGCCTCGGCCATGTCGAGCCGGGCCGCGACCTCGGCGTTGGACAGGCCCTCGCCCACCGCGTCGAACACTTCGCGTTCGCGACGCGTGAGCGTCTCCAGCGCTTCCAGGACCGCGCGATCGATCATCGGCGCGGGCCGGGCCGGGCGTGCGAACTCCGCGATCAGCCGCCGGGTGACGGCCGGCGCGACGATCCCCTCGCCCCGCCCCACCGTCCGCACGGCCTCGATCAGGTCGCGCGCCTCGGCGTCCTTCAGCAGGAACCCGGCCGCGCCGGCCCGCAGCGCCCCGAAGACGTAGGCGTCCAGGTCGAAGGTGGTCAGGACGAGGACGTCCGCGAGCTGCTCGGACACCACCTGCCGGGTCGCCGAGACGCCGTCCAGCCGCGGCATCTGAACGTCCATCAGGACCACGTCGGGGCGCAGTGCACGGGCCAGCTCGACGGCCTGCTCGCCGTCGGCGGCCTCGCCGACCACCTCGATGTCGGGCGCGCTGCCCAGGATCAGCACCAGCCCGGCCCGGACGGCGGACTGGTCCTCGGCGACGAGCACCCTGAGCGGTGCTCCGCTCGGTCCGGTCATGACGGCGAACCTCCCTCCTCGACGGGCAGTTCGGCCCGCACCCGCCACATCCTGCCGCCGTCCGGGCGGCTCTCCGGCCCCGCCGCGAACACGCCGCCGAGCAGCGCGACCCGCTCCCGCATCCCGACCAGCCCCGCCCCCGACCCGGGAGCCCGAGGCCCGTCGCCGTTTCCGCCGTCCCCGCCGAGCAAGCTGGTCACCTCGACGGTGAGGGCGGTGGGGGAGCGGCCCAGGACGACCGAGACGGGGCCGGGCCCGGCGTGCTTGAGCGCGTTGGTCAGCGACTCCTGAACGATGCGGTACGCGGCCAGCTCGGCGGGAGCGGGCAGCGGATGTCCGGTGTCGAAGCCGGTGTCCGGGTCGGGCATCCTGAGCACGGCGTCGAGGCCGTTCGTCCGGGCCCGGGCGACGAGCGCGGGCAGCCCGCCGAGGGTGGGCGCGGCGGCCGGCTCGCCGTCCGGGTCGGCTTGCGCGTCGCGCAGGATGCCGATCAGGCGGCGCATTTCGGCCAGCCCCTGCACGCTGTTCTCCCGGATCACGCCGAGCGCGTCCCGGCTGGTGCGCTCGTCGTCGAGCGAGAGCGCGGCGGTCGAGTGGACGGCGATGGCCGAGAGGTGGTTCGCCACCAGGTCGTGCAGCTCACGGGCCATCCGGGCCCGTTCGGCCACGACCGCGCCCACCCGGTCCATCTCCGCGAGCAGCGCCGTCTGCTGGGCGCGCAGGGTCGCGGCCTCGGCCGCGTCGCGGTGGGTGCGGACGCTGACGCCGGTCCAGGCGGAGACCAGCGTCACGAGCGCCACCACGAGGCCGACGAGCAGCCCGCCGGCGTCGCGCAGCACGGCCAGCGCGATCCCGGTCGCGGCGAGGGAGACGATCGCGCAGGCCACCGGGATGCGGTGCGGTGCCCACGGGGGGCCGTACAGGACGGCGGCGTAGATCAGGTCGCTGAAGAGGCCGACGGTCGCGATGCTGCCGAGGACCAGCTGGTCGGCGACGAGGACGGGGACGCCGGCGGCCAGCGCGGTCAGCGGGCGGAGGCGGCGGAGCAGGGAGAGCGCGGACATCGCGGCGAGCGGGAGGAGCCCCAGCCAGCGGGGTCCGAGGTCCCGCCAGAGGCCGTTGTCGAGCCCGAGTCCCCACAGCACCACCCCGCTGACCAGCCCGAACACCGCGACCATGACGTCGTCGCGGTGCGGACGCGACGCATGGACGTGGGGCGAGGGCCCGGCGGGTGCGAGGTGCATGCGCCCATCAAAGCGCGCCGCACGCCCCCGGGTCCTCCCCGGCACGGGGGAACCTGCCGACCGGAAGTCCCCTGTCCGGGGGAGCGGCACTGCATCCTTCGTCGTACCCCCGGTTCGTCATCGGCGACGACGTGGCGGCCCCGCCCCGGCGGGAGGCTGGAGTCACGGGGTCCGGTGCCGACCAGGCGCCGGCCGGTCGGAAGGAGTGGCGACATGGTGGGGTGGCTCGTTCTCGCCTGCGAGGTGGCGTTCTGGGTGCTGCTCGTCGCGGGACTCGGTCTCCGCTACCTGCTGCGGATGCCCCGCACCGGCGCGGCGCTGCTCCTGTGCGAACCGCTCCTGGAGCTCGTCCTGCTCGCGGCGACCGTGATCGACCTCCGCAACGGCGCGGAGCCGCAGTGGTACCACGGCCTCGCCGCGCTCTACATCGGGTACACGGTGGCGTACGGGCACTACACCGTGACGTGGCTCGACGGCCACGCCCGGCACCGGTTCGGGGACGGGACCCCGCCGGTGCGCCCGCCGCGGTACGGGACGGCGCGCGCGGCGCACGAGGGCCGGCTGTGGCTGCGGACGGTGCTGCTCGCGGCCGTCGCCTCCGGCCTGCTGCTCCTCGGCACCTGGTACGTCGGCGACGCCGAGCGCAGCGCGCCCCTGACCGGGGCGATCCGGCTCGCCTGGCGGGTCGCGGGCATCCACGGGCTGATCGCCCTGTCGTACGCCGTCCTCCCGCGCAGGGCCCCCGCGGGCGAGGAGCGCGAGAAGGCGCTCGCCGGCCACCGGTGGCCGCACTGAGCGGCAGAGCGGAGCCCCTGCGGCTGCGGTGAGCGGTGCCTACCGCTCACCGCCCGGCACCCACAGCACGTCCCCGACGTCCTTGTTGGCGATCCGCGCCAGGATGAACAGCAGGTCCGACAGCCGGTTGAGGTACGTCGCCGCGAGCGGGTTCATCGTCTCGCCGTGCACCTCCATCGCCGCCCACGTCGACCGCTCGGCCCGGCGCACGACCGTGCACGCCTGGTGCAGCAGCGCGGCCCCGGGGGTGCCGCCGGGCAGGATGAAGCTGCGGAGCTTCTCGACCTGCTCCAGATAGCGGTCGCAGTCCGCCTCCAACTTGTCGATGTACGACTGCTCGACGCGCAGCGGCGGGTACTCCGGGTCCGCGACGACGGGGGTGGCGAGGTCCGCGCCCACGTCGAACAGGTCGTTCTGCACACGGGTGAGGACCTTGACCACGTCCTCGGCCAACTGCCCGAGCGCGACGGCCGTTCCGAGCACCGCGTTGGCCTCGTTGGCGTCGGCGTACGCGGCGATCCGCGGGTCGGTCTTGGGCACCCGACTCATGTCGCCGAGGGCGGTGGTGCCCTTGTCGCCGGTCCGGGTGTAGATGCGCGTCAGATTGACCATGCCGCCAGCCTAAGTGGGGCCCGTACGCGCCCTGGTACGCCCCCGTGGTGTGACGTCCGTCATTCGAGACGTGACGCGCATCTCTTCGCCGCCACCTCGGCCCGCGCGACCGCTATCGTCCGGCAGGAGTACTGGACAGTGTGCGGTGTGTAAGGGGTGTTCTCAGTGGCTGGCAAGCTCGCCGTGATCGGGGCAGGACTCATGGGGTCCGGCATCGCGCAGGTCTCCGCGCAGGCGGGCTGGGACGTCGTCCTGCGGGACGTCACCGACGCCGCCCTGACCCGCGGCACCGACGGCGTCAAGGCCTCCTACGACCGCTTCGTCGCCAAGGGGAAGCTGTCCGCCGAGGACGCGGAGGCCGCGCTCGCCCGGATCACCGCCACGACCGACCTGGACGCCGTCGCCGACGCCGACATCGTCGTCGAGGCGGTCTTCGAGAAGCTGGAGGTGAAGCACGAGATCTTCCGCACCCTCGACAAGGTGGTGCGCGACGACGCGGTGCTCGCCTCCAACACCTCCGCCATCCCGATCACCAAGATCGCCGCGGTCACCGAGCGCCCCGAACGGGTCGTCGGCACCCACTTCTTCTCGCCGGTGCCGATGATGCAGCTCTGCGAGCTGGTGCGCGGCTACAAGACGAGCGACGAGACCCTGGCCACCGCGCGGGAGTTCGCCGAGTCGGTCGGCAAGACCTGCATCGTCGTCAACCGGGACGTCGCCGGCTTCGTCACCACCCGCCTCATCTCCGCCCTCGTCGTGGAGGCGGCGAAGCTCTACGAGTCGGGCGTGGCCACCGCCGAGGACATCGACGTCGCCTGCAGGCTCGGCTTCGGCCACGCGATGGGCCCGCTGGCCACCGCGGACCTGACCGGCGTCGACATCCTGGTGAACGCGACCGGCAACATCTACACGGAGACCCAGGACGAGAAGTTCGCCCCCCCGGAGCTGATGCGGCGGATGGTGGACGCGGGCGACATCGGACGCAAGAGCGGCCGTGGCTTCTACGCGCACGGATGAGCCGCCGAGGACTGGCCCGAACCTCACGTTGAGCTGATGATCTGTCACCCCTAAGGGTGAACTTGGTATCGGTTCGCTTACAGACGGCAACTTCTATGACCCGGTGGCAGTCAGTTGCAGTGAGAGATTCGGTGGACACCGGGCGGAACGGAACGCGTCCGCGAAGACGATTCTGCAGAGCGAGCGGCACTCTCGGGGAGAGCTATATGCACATCAGGGGCGACCACGCCGAGCTGGTCGTCGGGGGACGCCTCGACGTCCGCAGCGCGGCTGACGCCCGGAAGGTCCTGCACGAGGCCCTCGACGGCGGCGCCGGCGACCTCGTCCTCGACCTCGTCGAACTCGACTCGTGGGACGCCACGGGGCTCGGCGTCATCATGGGCGCGCACCGCCGGGCGGGCCGCAGCGGCCGCCGCCTGGTGCTGCGCAACGTGCCGCCGCAGATGCAGCGGCTGCTCGTGGCGACACGTCTGCACCGAATCCTCGCAATCGAGGGCGGGATCGCGCTCGAAACCGTACAACGCGTGTGATCCCGGCCCGTAATACCCCGGTCGGTGTCCCCACAATCATCACGAGAACGTGACGCTTTGCGGGCCCCGGCCTCCGTCGATTCCGGAGATACTGAGCGAAGGTCTAGGGTTCGGTCGCCCGCAGATCGCGTGACCGCGGCGGGCGACCGGACCAGAAGCGACAGCGGAGCGCCTTCACGGCCGGGGAGGCTTGTCGGCGCGACGCAGCATCTGGGGGGCTTTGACCATGGACCCGACGACACGGGGACCTGAGCAGTTCGGCCACGACAGTGGCCCCGACCACGGCGCCGGGCATCTGGCCCCGGCCCTCGACGACGGCGCGGCGCGACCCGACGCCGGACCGGCGGCGCCCGCGGGCGCCGATCCGGACGGCGGCTTCGGCATACCCGGACCCGGCCACGGGCGAGACCCCTACGACGACGCCGCCGGCGACCTCGTGGACGCCGCCTTCGGCGAGCGGCGCGGTCCCGTCGCCGCGCCCCGCCCGCCGCGCGACCCGCTCGCCGGCGACTACGGCACCCCGTCGCCCGCCCTGGCCCGCACGGTCCAGCTCGTGGCGGGCGACTACCTGCTCACCGTCAACCCGGTCGACGGCAGCGAGATCGAGCTCTGCCCGCCGGCCGAGCGCCCCTCGCACCCCGTGCGCTTCGGCCCCGCCGAGCGCGCCGCGCTCGAACAGGCCGCCCGCCCGCCCGCCCCGCCGGGCCCCACGCCGCCGGTGCTGCCGCTCCTGGAGCGCGGCGACGAACGCGAGCAGCTCGCCCGGTTCCTCGCCCGCGGCCGGTCCGTCCGGCTCGTCGGCCAGTCCGGCGCCGGGCGGTCCACCCTGCTCGACGCCGTCGCGGAGGACTGCCGCGGCCTCGCGCCCGACGGCGTCGTCCGGCTCAGCGGCTACCGGCGCTCCGCCGACGACCTGCTGCACGACCTGTTCGCCGCCGTCTACCGCGCCCCGCTGCACCGGCCCGACACCTCCGAACTCCACGCGCTGGTACGGGAGATCGGCGCGGTCGTGATGGTCGACGACCTGGAGTTCGGCGGCGCCGGGCTCGACGAGCTGCTCGCGGCGACCCCCGAGTGCGCCTTCGTGTTCGCGGTCACGCCCGACGTGCCCGCCCCCTCCGCCGGATCGCACCTGGAGGAGGTCCTGCTGCCCGGGCTCGGCCGGGCGGCCGGGCTCGAACTCCTCCAGGCCGCCGTCGCGCGTCCGCTCACCGACGACGAGGCGAGCTGGGCCGGCGACCTGTGGTTCGAGTCCGAGGGGCTGCCGCTGCGCTTCGTCCAGGCCGGCGCCCTGCTGCGACAGCGCGACCGGCTGCGCGCCGGCCCCCTGTCGGCCGCCGCCGCCTTCGACGCCGAGCACGAGTACGGCGTCTTCGACGGCGTGCCTCTGCCGCCCGCCGAGGACTCGGCCGAGGTGCCGCTGCCGACGCTCGCGGAGGGCGCCGCTCCCGCCGCGCTGCTCGCCTCCCGGCTCGGCGAGTCGGCCCGTGAGGCGCTGCGGTTCGCCGTCGCGCTCGGCGGCGAGATGCCCCACCAGGCCCATCTGCCGGCCCTCACCGGCGACACCCACGCCGACGCCGCCCTCGGCGAGCTGGTCGCCTGCGGCCTGCTCACCCCCGTCGGCTCGCACTACCGGCTGGCCGCCGGGGTGTACGCCCAGCTCGCCGCCGCCGGGTACGCCGAGGACGTCGACGGCCCCGCCCACCTCGCCGCCCAGCACTACGCCTGGTGGGCCGGGCACCCCTCCGTCGGCCCCGAGCGGGCCGCCGCCGAGTCCGACGCGCTGCTCGCCGCGCTCGGCGTCCTCGCGGCCGGCCAGGACGGCGCGCACGCCGGCGCGGCCGTGCTGCTCGCCCGCAGCGCCGCCCCGGCCTTCGCCGCCGCCCTGCACTGGACCGCCTGGGAGCGGGCGCTGCGGACGGGACAGCAGGCGGCCCGGATATCCGGCGAGGTGGCCGAGGAGGCCTACTTCCACCACGAGTTGGGCATCCTGTCGCTCTGCGACGGCCTCTACGACCGGGCCCGCGTCGAGCTGGAGGCGTCCGTCGCGCTGCGTGGGGCGCTCGCCGAGAAGCGGGGCATCACCGCCGGCCGCCGGGCCCTCGCCCTCATCGCCGACCGCACCGGCTCGGCGGCGCACACGGCGGCGCTCGCGCCGGTCCGGGCCCCGGCCGCCTTCCTCCGCGGCGGGGGCGTCGCCTCGGCCGGCGAGGAGATCTCCGTCGCCCGCTTCGAGGAGTCGGCCTCCCCGTCCGGCGGGGTACCCGCCGCGGCGGCCGCCGCCGGCTCCGCGGCCGTCACCCACGACACCGGGCTCGTCACCCGCCGGCCCGTGCCCGCCGGCCGGGCGGGCGCCGGCAAGCGCGACGGCGTGCGGCGCGCGGTCCTCACCGGGGCCCGGCGCAACGTCGTCGCGGCGGGCGCGGGCGCACTGCTCGCCGCGGTGCTCGGCACCGTCGTCACGCTCGGCGCGGCCTCCAATCCCGACGGCGGCGGCGCCAGCAGGGGCGTCGACTCCAACGCGACCGCCGACGAGGGCGACGGTGCCGGCGGCCTCGACGCGGACCGCCCGGCCGAGGACGCCCTGGTCGGCGGGGACGGCTCCGGCGGTTCCGGCGGCGGCCGGGTGCCCGGCGACGCCGGTGCGCCCGAGGACGGGGTGCTCGACCCCGACGACCCGGACGCCACCCCCGACCCGGACGACGAGTCGCCGGACCCCGACGGCACCGAGGACCCCGACGCCGATCCGTCGCCGACGAAGAAGCCGACCGCCGAGCCCACCGAGCCGACGGACAAGCCGACCACGCAGAAGCCGGACCCCGACCCGGACCCGACCGAGCCCGACCCGGACCCCGAGCCGACGCCGGACCCGGAGCCGACCCCCGACCCGGAGCCCACGCCGGACCCCGAGCCGACCGACCCGGACCCCGACCCGGAGCCGCCGCCGCCGGACACCACCGACTCCGCGAGCGGCTCGGCGCCGGCCGGCCCGTCGCTCAGCAGCAGCCCCGCCGTGGACGACGGGGGCGGCTCCGCGCCCGGCCCGACCGGGGACGGCGTCACGCTCTCGGCCACGCTGATCTGAGCCGGACACGACGGAGCCCCGGGGACCGCCGAGGTC
>NZ_JBHWZH010000186.1:0-9732 GCF_042728285.1 Streptomyces sp. NPDC060194
ACCGGGTCACCGAACCGGCGCCGCCCACCGGGCGCGGGGCGGTGTCCGTGGGGCGGGGTGCGCGCGCCGCGCGGGCGGTGGGGTGCGCCCCCGCCGTCGTCGGCGGGGCCTCACGGGGGGTCACGCGCAGCGGGCCCGGGGTGAGGACTGGCGGGATGCGAGCGGGACGGTCAGGCCGGGGACGGGGACCCACCGGCCACGGTGGGAGCGGCGCAGGGGCGGCCCGTAGGGGGACTGCCAGGCGGGGCGGTCGGAGAGGTGAGGGCCGCTCAGGGCGCGGGACTCGGCGCTCGTGGGCGGCGTGGGCACGACGGCCCGGGGCGTGGACATGCGGATGCACCGGTTTCTGTGAGGACCGCAGCGGAGAGCGGCGCGGCGCGGCATACGGCGGCGCGCGCTCGGGATCAGCGCTTGAGGTGACTCACGGGCAGTACAACGGAACGTCCTCCTCGACGTGGTGCGGCGGGGTGGGAGCACGGTAACCGCGCAACGCGTCGGCGCTCCAGCGGTTTTCGTGACGCCGTCGGAGCGCACACGACCGCCGGCCGGGCGTCGGCCCTGGCCGGCAGGTCCGTTCGGGCCGCCGGCGCCGGGGCGGGGCTCTCCGCGCTCACCCCTCCCCGGCCTCCGGCCCGGCACCCGCCCTCGCCACCAGCGTCGCCACGCCGTCGAGCAGGCGGGCCAGGCCGAACTCGAACAGCTCGTCCAGTTCGAGGTCGAACTCCTCCTCGCCGAAGAGGGAGGTGAGCATCGGATACGCCCCGCCCGTCTGGAGCGCGTCGAGCCGGGGCTCGTTCGCCGCCATCCACTCCTCCGGGCTGAGACCGGTGTCCTGCCGCGCCCGGGACTCCGACTCGACTGCGGCGGCGACGCCTTGGGCGTATCCGAGGAGGGAGAGGTGGACGTGGATGACCTGGACCGGGGAGAGTCCGAGGCCGTGCAGCGTGCTCAGGACGCGCTCGGTGTACCGCATGGCGTGCGGGGAGGCCGTGGGCCGGGTGAGTGCGGCCATGGCGCGCGCCAGCCAGGGGTGGCGACGGTAGCGGCCCCACAACCACCGTGTCTCGGCTTCGAGTTGCGCCCGCCAGCCGGACGGTCGGGGGCCCCGCGGCTCACCGTCGAAGACCGCCTCCGACATCAGCCGCACCAACTCCCCCTTGCTCGGGACGTGCCGGTACAGCGCCATCGTCGAGACGCCGAACTCGGTGGCGACGCGCCGCATGGAGAGCGCGCCGAGCCCCTCGGCGTCGACGAGGGCGATGCCCGCGCAAACGACCCGGTCCCGGGTCAGCGTGTTCCGCGCTGCGTGCGGTGCGGCGGGTTCCGCCGCGACCACCGTGCCGACGCCCGGAACCGCCCGCACCAGCCCCTCCTGGTTCAGCGCGGCGAGCGCCTTCGTCGCGGTCGCCATCGCGACCCCCCACTCCTGGGTGATGCGCCGGGTGGAGGGGACCCGGTCACCGGGCGCGAGCTCCCCCGACGCGATCCGGCGGCGGAGGTCGGAGGCGATCCGGAGGTAGGGCGGTTCGGTGGCCATCCGCGCACTGTACTAGTGCACCGAGCGTCCGTCGTCCCAGTTCAGCGGCTGCGAACCACCCGGTGCACTAGGGGAGCGCTTGCGCTGTACATCCGCCGCCGCTTGCCTGCCGGCATGGACAACACACCCCGCCCGCGCGCCGGCCGCAGGGAATGGATCGCCCTCGGCGTCCTGATGCTGCCGCTGCTGCTCGTCTCGATGGACATCTCCGTCCTCTACTTCGCGATCCCCTACGTCAGCCAGGACCTGGCCCCGAGCGCCACCCAGCAGCTGTGGATCCTCGACGTCTACGGCTTCGTGCTCGCCGGGCTGCTCATCACGATGGGGGCGCTCGGCGACCGGATCGGCCGGCGCACGCTGGTACTCGCCGGCGCGCTGGTCTTCGGCGCGGCCTCGGCTGCGGCCGCGTACGCCCACTCCGCCGAAATGCTCATCGCCGTACGGGCGTTGCTGGGGCTCGGCGGTGCGGCGCTGATGCCCTCGACGCTCGCGCTGATCCGCAACCTGTTCCACGAGCCCGACCAGCGGGCCAAGGCGGTCACGCTGTGGACGACCGTGATGACGGCGGGCATCTCCCTCGGCCCGGTGGTCAGCGGGCTGCTCCTCGAACACTACTGGTGGGGGTCGGTGTTCGTCGTCAACCTGCCGGCGATGGCGCTCCTGCTGCTGCTCGTGCCGTTCCTGGTACCGGAGTCCACGGTCCGGCATCGCGAACCCTTCGACGCAGCCGGTGCGTTGCTGTCCCTCGGTGCGGTTCTGCTGGTCGTCCTCGGCGTCAAGGAGTGGGCGCGGCACGGCTACGAGTCCGGGCCCGCGCTCGCCGTCGTCGGCGGTCTGCTGCTCGGTGCGGTCTTCGTGCGGCGGCAGCGGCGCGTCGCGCACCCGGTGATCGACCTCGACCTGATCCGCCGGCGTGCCTTCGGCGGGCCGGTGGTCGCGAACCTCCTCGCGATGTTCGCGACGGTCGGGATGGCCGTCTTCTTCACCCAGTACCTGCAGTCCGTCCTCGGGCACAGCCCCCTGAACGCCGCGCTGTGGAGTCTGGTGCCGGCCGCCGGGGTCGCCGTCACGGCCCCCGCCGCCGCGGCGCTCGCCCGGCGGCTGGACCGGGCGTACGTCATGGGCGGCGGGTTCCTCGTCTCCGCGTGCGGGTTCCTCTGGCTCACCCAGGTCCGCGCGGACTCCGCGCTCTGGTTCGGCCTCGCCGCGGCGTCCCTCTACGCCGGGGGGCTGGTCGCCGCGATGACCCTCGCCAACGAACTCGCCCTCGGCGCTGCCCCGCCGGAGCGCGCCGGCTCCGCCGCGGCCGTCCTGGAGTCCGGCCAGGAGTTGGGCGGCGCGCTGGGGATGGCCGTGCTCGGCTCCGTCGGCGCGGCGGTCTACGGCCGCGGCATGGCCGACGCGCTCCCCGCGGGGGTGCCCGCGGACGCGGTCGACGCCGCGCGCGAGACCCTCGGCGGGGCGACCGCGCTCGCGTCGGTCCTCCCCGCCGACGCGGCCGGCCCCCTCCTCCGCGCCGCGCGCGAGGCGTTCACCCACGGGATGAACGTCGCCGCGGCCGGCGCGGCGCTCACCATGGTCGCGGCCGCCGCCTTCGCCGCGTCCCGCCTCCGCGGCACGCGCCCGGCGCACACGCCCCCCGCAGCCGACCTGGCGGGCCGCCCCTGAACGCGGTCCGCGCGGTGGCACCGGACAGGGGGTGGTGCGCGGTCAGCGGCGCGACGGGGGGATCAGGTGGGTCGCGCGGAGGGCCGCGGCGAGGGTGCGGGGGTCGTGGGTGCGGGTGTGCGCGTCGAGCGCGGTGTCGGCGAACTTGATGGCGTGCTCGTCACCGTGGGCGACCGCGCGGGAGAGGACGTCGGCGGGGTCCGGGCGGGGAGAGGTCAGCGCGCGCAGCGCGGAGGCGGGGGCGGCGGCGCGTGGCCGGTACGCCGCGGTGACGGCCGCCGTCGCGGCCCACGCGGCGGCGAGACCGGGCGCCCAGAGCGACGGGGGCAACGCGGGGAGGGTCCGCAGGACGGCGGTGGGCGCGGTCGCGGAGTGGACGAGCATGACCGCGTCGCCGTGCCCGTGCGCGAGGTAGTGCACGGTCGCAGCGTCGGCGAGCTCCGCGAGGAGACCGCGGGCCTCCTCCGGGGTCGCGGCCGGGGCGAGCCGGCCCAGCGCGTCGGGCCAGCCCGCGGTGGTCGCGAGCTGCGGGACCCGGTGCGCGATGCCGCGCGACTGGTCGGCGACCGGCGGCACGGCCGCGAGCGCCGCGGCCGGCCGCAGACGCCCCGTGCGGACGGAGGCGTCCCCCGCGACGGGCTGCCACCGCGCCGCCCAGTACGCCAGCGCGTGCGCGAGTTCGACGACGCGCGGATCCCCCGGCCGCGGCTGCTCGGCGGCTTCCAGGAGCGTCCGCACCGCGTGCCCGACCCGGATCACGCCGTGCGTCGCACCGGCGACGATCCCCGGCAGCAACCGCGGCCACCACCGCGCGAGGACGGTCCGCCACTCCCGACCGTCGAGCTCGCGGGTGAAGTACGCGGTCCAGTCGGCGACCCGCCGGACGTCCCCCAGGGCCTCCCGCCAGTCCTCCTCCGTCACCGGCGCGAGTCCGCGCGGCGCGTCCTCCAGGCGCCGGACGTACGCGTCGACCCACCGGTGCACCGACCCGCCGTGCCCGTGCCGCACCATCGCCTCGACGGCCATCGGCCCGTGGTTGCTCAGGTACCCGCCGAACTCCGGCCCGGTCCTCGCGAACCGCTCGTACGCCTCGTCCAGCACACCCGTGTCCCGCATGGCGCCCCTCCGCTCCCGTCGTCGTGATCACCACGCTAGGCAGCGGCGGCGGGCGCGGACAGGGCCGCGGGGACGAACCGGTCGCGGGCCGGTGGACGTAGGTCTGCGGGCCGAACCGGGCGGAGGCGTCGGCGGGCGCGTTCAAGCGAGATATCCGAATGACCACCCGTTCGGGTGAAAGCCGACCGTGGTACTTGGTATGACTGGTACCGTCGGTTGCATGTCCGAGACACGTGCGATGAGCCTCCGATTCCCCGACCCCGAGCAGCGCGCCGCGATCGCCGCGGCGGCGCACGAGGAGGGGGTCAGCATGCAGGAGTACATCCTCACGGCGGCGTACGACCGGGCGACCGCCGTGGAGAAGCGCTTCCTGGAGGCGTTCCGGGAGTCGCAGGCCGCGTACGGCGCCGCGTTCGCCGAGGAGCTGCGGGATCTCGATCCGAGTCCTGAGCAGCGCGCGGCCGAGCTCGCGGCGCGGGCCGAAATGGAGTTGCAGGAGCGGGAGCACGTCGGACAGGGGCGCGCCGCGTGACCGGATCCGACCCGCACCCGTTCCACCCCCTGACCGTTCCGTTCCTGCTGCACGCCGCGGAGTCGGTCAAGGGCGACCCCCAGGTCGACGACCTCGGGCCGCTGTACGCGGCAGTCGGGCGGGTCAACGCCCGAGCCATGGACACGGATATCTACGGATCCATGCACCTCAAGACGGCCGCCCTGCTCGAGACCCTGATCAGGCTTCCGTGTCTGGAGCACTCCAATCCGACCTTCGCCTGGTACGCCGCCCTGGCCTACCTTCGCCTGCACGGCTTCGAACTCCGACCACGACCCAAGGCCGCGGCGACCCTGATCCGCGACGTCGCCTCAGGAGCGGTCCGTGTCGGGGCCGTCGCCCGCCAGCTGCGCGAGTGGCCCCTCGCCGACACCTGACCCGCCCCGCTCTCAGCACCGCCCCGGCCGAGCCCAGATGCTGACCTGCGCACCGTGCACGGCGAGCGTGCCGCAGCGTTCGAAGTGGTCCCGGAGCACCTCGCGCTTGACGGCCTCGCGGGGGTCCGGGTCGCGCGGCTCGTCCGGGGGGTCGGAGACCGCGATGATGCGGGGCCGGGCCAGCATGCGGGCGCGCAGCGCGTCGGGGGCGAGTTCGGTGCCGTAGAGGGTGGCCGAGGCGAGCGGCCCGCGGTCGAGGGCCACGTCCCGCAGACCGCCCGCGGTCCGCGGGTACGGGAGCAGCCAGGCGCGGCGGCGCGCCGGCAGGTAGACCACGCCGTCGCCCTCCGTCGCGGTCGCGGCGACCGCCTGGGCGACGGACGTGGCGTCGTCGAGCCGGCTCTCCGGCGTCCGCAGGTGGACCGACAGCGGCAGCAGCGACACCACCACGACGAGCGCCGCCGCCCCCGCGGTCGCCGCCCGACGGCCTCCGGCCCGGAGCGCCCGGTCGAGCGCCGCGCCCACCAGCAGGGCGAGCCCGGCGTTGCCGTACAGCACGTAGCGGTCCATGTAGAGCGGCTTCACCGCGGACACGAGCAGCAGCACGAGCACGGGCAGCAGCAGCAGCGCGAACGGCAGCACGACCGCCCGCCGCGCCGGGCCGCGCAGCGCCGGCGCGGGGCGGACCGCGGCCCACCGCAACGCGGGAGCCACCCGCCCCACCGACCCCGATCGGCCGCGGACCCCGCGCGGCGTCGTCCACCGCGCACGCTGGGGGCCCTCAGGCCCGGCGCCCACACGCCCGGCGCCCACACGCCCGGCGCCCACACGCCCGGCGCCCACACGCCTGACACCCGTGCCCCCCGCCGCATCGACGCCGACGGGGTGCCGCCTCGCCGCCGCCCGACGTGCGAACGGCCACCGCGCGGCGGCAGCGGTGGTGGCGCGGGACGCCGCACCGCTTCCGGCCAGGCAGGCCGCGCACAGCACACCCACGGCGAAGAGCACCGCCGTCTCCGGGGTCACCCCGCTGGTCGCGAGCCAACTCACCTGTTCGGACTGCCCGTTGCTCACCCAGGCCAGCGGCGCGACCCCCGCCAGTACCCCCGCGGCCGCGCACGCCCACCGCCGCCGGGCCACCCGGGGGACCACCGTCAGATGGGCCGGCAGGACGAGGACGGCGAACTCGTGGAGCAGTGCGGCGGCGAGGAGGAGCGCCGCGTAGCCGGCCCAGGACCGCAGCGCCCGGTCGGGTCGGGCGACCGTGCGCAGCAGGACGTACGTCGCCCACACCACCAGCGCGCACACCAGCGCGTAGGAGCGGCCCTCCTGGGCGTACCGTTGCACCGGGGGCAGCAGCGCGAAGGCGAGCCCGGCGAGCAGCGCGGCCCGCGGCCGGCCGAGGAGGCGGCCGACGAGCACCACCCCCGCCGTGGCCGCCGCCGTCGCGAGGACGGACGGCAGGCGCAGCACGAGCAAGGGGTCGACGGCGGCGCCGAAGAGCGAGCCGCAGAGAGCGAACAGGCCGTGCACGATCAGGTAGTACAACCCGTGCACCGCGTCGGCGTTCGCCAACAACTGCCACAGATCAGGCAGTTGCCGGTGCACGACCTCGTACGTGACCGCCTCGTCCCGCCACATCCGCCCCTCGCGCCCGATGCCCCACGCGCCGAGCGCCAGCGACACCACGACGCCCGGCGCGACGGCGAGCCCCGCCCGGACCGGGCGGGCGGGCGGCGCGGGGGAGGGCCGCCGCGGGCGGGGGACGGCGGGGGAGGCCCGGTCGGCGTCCCGCGTCCCGGCCGGTCGCAGAGTGTGAGTGCTGGTGATGATCCGCTCCTGTACGTGAACCCGCTGTCCCGAACCCGTGCGGATCCCGGACGTCGAGTTCTGCACCACTGGCCCTGCCGCTCCCCAGCAGACTTGTCCACGCGTGCGTCCGGCCGCAAGACGGCGTTCACCGGGGGGCGGGCGAATCCTCGGATCGACTCGCTTGACCTCAAGTCCAGTTGAGGGCGCAGGCTCGTCCCCATGACCGCACGGACCGGCGCGAACACCGCCGCCACCACAGACCGTTCCGCCACCACCACCGACACCGCCACCGCCACCGACACCGAGGCGATCACCCGGCTCGTGGCCGCCGTGCAGCGCACCCAGCGCGCCCGCGACGCCGAGGGGTTCCTCGCCCTCTTCCACCCCGACGCGTTCTGGACGACCGGCCACGGCAAGGTGCTCATCGGCCTCGACGCCATCGCCGCGTTCACCCGGGCCGTCCTGCCCGGCGCGACCTGGGACGGGGAGGTGACGTACGAACTGGCGCACCTGCAGTTCCTGACCGCCGACGTCGCGGCGGTGAAGGTGCGGCAGGTGTACCGGACCTCCGAGGCCGGGGGTGAGACCGACGACGAGGGGACGCCGCTGTACGTCCTGACGCGGCAGGGTGACGGGCGGTGGCTGATCACCGCGGCCCAGAACACCGCGGTCAAGCGTGACTGACGTCCCCGGTCCCGACCCGGCGGCCCATCGGGCCCAGTGGCATCATGGGCCGCCGGTACGACGCCCTCGGAAGGACACACATGCTGCATCTGCCGGACGACGCCCCCCTGACCTGGGTGTTCACAGGTGACAGCATCACCCAGGCCGTGTACCACACCCATGGCGCCCGGGGCTGGGTGGAGCACGTACAGGAGCGCGTCCGGGGGCAGCTCGGCCGGCTCACCGACGTCGTGGTGAACACCGGCATGTCCGGCTGGACCGCCGCGGACGTCCTCGGCCGCGCCGACCACCTCGTCACCCGCTTCCGCCCCGACGTGCTGTCCGTCTCCCTCGGCACCAACGACTGCATCGAAGGGCCCGCCGGCCTGCCCGCCTTCCGCGACGCGATGCGCGGCCTCGTCGCCTCCGCCGCCCCCGGCACCCAGGTCGTCCTCCACACCCCCGTCGTCGTCGGCCACTCCGGCCGCGGACGCCGGGCCGCCCAGCCCGCGTACTGCGAGGCCGTCCGCGAACTCGCCGTCGAGCAGGGCGCGTTGCTCGTCGACCACGAGGCCCACTGGCGGCGGCACTTCGGGGAGGAGGACCCGATCGCCTGGATCGACGACGCCGCGCACCCCAACGCGCTCGGCCACCTGGAGATGGCCCGACTCACCCTGCGCACACTGGAGTTGGGCGGGCTGGACCCGCTGTGAGGCCCGGGCGGGACGGGCGGTCCGGTCAGCTCTCGAGGAACTCCCCGAGGCCCGCGACCAGGCGCTCCACGTCCTCCGCGTCGTTGTACGGCGAGAGGCCCACCCGCAGACCGCCGCCGTCCCCGAGGCCCAGGTGCCGCGAGGCCTCCAGGGCGTAGAACGACGCGGCCGGCGCGTGCACCCCGCGCGTCCCGAGGAAGCGGTAGGCCTCCGCGGCCGGTCGGTCGCGGAACGTCAGGAGCAGCGTCGGCGTCCGCACCGCCGCCCGGGAGTGGCCGGTGACCCCGTCCAGCGCGTACAGCCCCCGCTCCGCGGTCTCCCGCAGCGCCGTCTCGTGCCGCTCGATCGCCGCGTACGCCGACCGCAGCCGCGCCCGCCGGTCGCCGCTGCCGTCGCCGAGGCCCGCGAGGAAGTCCACCGCCGCGGTGGTCCCCGCCAGCGCCTCGTACGGGAGCGTGCCGAGCTCGAAGCGCTCCGGGACGGCGTCGCTGGACGGGACCAGCTTGTCCGGGTGCAGGGTCTCCAGCAGGGCCGGGTCCGCCGCGAGGACACCGTGGTGCGGGCCGAAGAACTTGTACGGCGAGCACACCGCGAAGTCCGCGCCCGAGGCGGCGAGGTCGACGGAGGCGTGCGCGGCGAGGTGGACCGCGTCCACGTGCAGCAGCGCGCCCGCGGCGTGCACCGCATCCGCGATCGCCCGCACGTCCGGGCGCGTCCCGATCAGGTTCGACGCGCCGGTCACCGCGACCAGGCGCGTCCGCGGGGTGAGGACCGCGGCGACGGCCTCCGGGGGCAGTTCACCCGTCGCCGGGTCGAACTCCGCCCACCGTACGACCGCGCCGGCCCGTTCCGCGGCCTGTACCCACGGGCGGATGTTCGCGTCGTGGTCGAGGCGCGAGACGACGACCTCGTCGCCGGGCCGCCACCGCGCGGCCAGGGTGCGGGCGAGGTCGTACGTCAGCTGGGTCGCGCTGCGGCCGAACACGATCCCGCCGGGCTCGGCGCCGAGGAGGTCCGCCACCGCGCGGCGGAACTCCCCGACGATGCGCTCGGCGTTGATCTCGCCGGGCGCGACCGCGCCGCGGATCGACAGGGGGGCGGTCAGCGCGTCGGTGATCGCGCGGATGACCGGGGCGGGGGTCTGGGTGCCGCCGGGGCCGTCGAAGTGTGCGGTCCCGGAGGCGAGGGAGGGGAACTGGGCGCGGAGGGCGCGGACGTCGTAGGTCACACGGTGGTCCCTGCACAGGGTCGGGCGCGGCGAAACATGTGCGGAGGGGGGTGCGGCCGGTATGCGGC
>NZ_JBHWZH010000187.1:0-9475 GCF_042728285.1 Streptomyces sp. NPDC060194
GGTTCTTCGGCACTTCTCGCGAAGTGCCCCCGGCAGGATTCGAACCTGCGCACCCGGCTCCGGAGGCCGATGCTCTATCCCCTGAGCTACGGGGGCGTTGTCGCCGTGGTGCGTGGCGACGTGCAGAACATTACCAGGTGCGGGTGGGTGGATGGGAACGGGTTACGGGGGCCGCGCCGGGGGTGGGAAGGGGTGGGGGCGGGTGGCACGGGCCGAGGGTGGGAGGTC
The DNA here is from genome assembly GCF_042728285.1 of Streptomyces sp. NPDC060194. Classification (NCBI taxonomy): domain Bacteria; kingdom Bacillati; phylum Actinomycetota; class Actinomycetes; order Kitasatosporales; family Streptomycetaceae; genus Streptomyces; species Streptomyces sp. NPDC060194. The sequence continues at coordinate 229 of NZ_JBHWZH010000187.1, forward strand.
CGGTTCGCGCGCGCCGGGCTCGCCCGGGCGGGGCCGCGGCGAACGGCGCGCAGCAGGCGGCCGCGCTCCCCCACGCAGGACGGAAGTCGTCAAAAGTCGGACAGCGGGCCGGGCCGCGGCCTACTCTCGGGGGTGTGCCGGGCGTGTCGGGTCGGGTGCTTGTTGTGGACGACAACAAGGTCATCCGGCAGCTGATCAGGGTCAATCTCGAGCTGGAGGGCTTCGAGGTCGTGACCGCGGCCGACGGTGCCGAGTGCCTGGAGATCGTCGAGCAGGTGCGCCCCGACGTGATCACGCTCGACGTGGTGATGCCCCGCCTCGACGGCGTCCGCACCGCCGCCCGGCTCCGCGCCGACCCCCGCTTCCGCGACATCCCGCTCGCGATGATCAGCGCCTCCACGCAGTACGACCCCGCGTACCCGGCGGACGGCGTCGAGCGCGACGTCGACGGCTTCCTGGCCAAGCCCTTCGAGCCCGCCGAACTGGTCCACCTCGTCCGGCGGCTCGCCGCCCGCGGCAGGCCGGCCGCCGTCGCGTACCGGATCGAAGGCCCGGGCGAGCCCGCGGTCCTCCCCACCGCGGAGCGCGCCGGCCACCACACCGTCTGAGTCCGCATCGCGGACGATTGTGGTAACCGGTTCGCGGGGAGACCCCCCTTCTCGCCTACCCTGGCTCCGTGACCCCCGCAGAGCTCTCCCGCACCGTGTGCGGCGCCGTGCGCCGCGCCGTCGACGCGGGCGAGCTGAGCGCGCCGGTCCCGGAGACCGCACCGGTCGAGCGCCCCCGCCCCGGCGGCCACGGCGACTACGCGACCGGCGTCGCGCTGCGCCTCGCGAAGGCCGCCGGCCGCGACCCGCGCCAGGTCGCCGACATCCTCCGCCCCCACCTGGGCGCCCACCCCGCCGTCGCCCGCGTCGACGTCACCGGGCCCGGCTTCCTCAACATCACGCTCGCCGAGCGCCCCGACGTGGCCGCGCAGATCCGACGGCTCGGCCCGGCGTACGGGCACGGCGACGCGCTCCAGGGCGTCACCGCCGAACTGCGCGTCCCCCGCGAAGCCCGCGCGCAACTGCTCGCCGCGGTCGTCGCCCGCCTCGCCGCCACGCAGGGCGGGCAGGTCCACGTCAGGGACGCCGCGTCCCCCGCCGAGGCCACCCTCCGCCCCGTCCCCGCGGGCCCGGACGCCACCGAGACCCTCCTCGGCGCGGACGCCTACCACTGGGCGCTGCTCGCCACCCCCGCCGGCGACCGCCCCCGCACCGCCGGCCTCCTCGCGCAGACCGACGCCAACGAGCTGTTCCGCGTCCGGTACGCCCACGCCCGCACCCGCGCCCTCCTCCGCAACGCCGCCGCCCTCGGCCTGGCCCCCGCCGAGCAGCCCGGCGCGGACACGGGCCCGGACACGGACCCCGACGCGGCCCCCCTCGCGACGGCCCTCGCCGACCACCCCACGGCCCTCGCCGCCGCCGCCCGTCTGCACGCCCCCGACCGCCTCGCCCGCCACCTCGTGGTGATCGCCGACGCCGTACTGGACCTCCAGCACACCGCGCTCCCGCTCGGCGACAGGAAACCCTCGGCCGGCCACCGCACCCGGCTCGCCCTCGCCGAGGCCGCCGGGACGGTGCTCGCCGCCGGCCTGTCCCTGCTCGGCGTCAGCGCACCCGAACACCTGTGAGCGAGAGAGACGACACCAGCCGATGAGCCGTTCCGCACACCCCGCAGGCCCCCGCCACGCCGACGTCATCGCCGAGGGCCACTACACACCCCCGCCGGCCGACCTGAACGCCCTCGACCCGAAGGTGTGGTCGCGCACGGTCACCCGCGGCGCCGACGGCGCCGTCGCCGTCGGCGGCATCGAAGTGACGCGCCTGGCCGAGGAGTTCGGCACCCCCGCCTACGTCCTCGACGAGGACGACTTCCGGGCCCGCTGCCGCGCCTGGGCCGACGCCTTCGGCGCGGACGCCGACGTCTTCTACGCGGGCAAGGCGTTCCTCTCCAAGGCCGTCGTGCGCTGGCTGCACGAGGAGGGGCTCAACCTCGACGTCTGCTCCGGCGTCGAGCTGGCCGTCGCGCTCGCCGCGGGGATGCCCGCCGAGCGGATCGCGTTCCACGGCAACAACAAGAGCGCGCACGAGATCGAGACGGCGGTCGCGGCCGGCGTCGGCCGGATCGTCCTCGACTCCTTCCAGGAGATCGCCCGCGTCGCGCACACCGCCGAGCGGCTCGGCAGGCGGCAGCGGGTGATGATCCGGGTGACCGTCGGCGTCGAGGCGCACACCCACGAGTTCATCGCGACCGCGCACGAGGACCAGAAGTTCGGCCTCGCGCTCGCCGGCGGCCAGGCGGCCGAGGCGGTCCGCCGGGTGCTCAAGCTCGACGGGCTCGAACTGACCGGCATCCACAGCCACATCGGCTCGCAGATCTTCGACATGGCCGGCTTCGAGGTCTCCGCCCGCCGCGTCGTCCGACTGCTCGCCGACGTCCGCGACGAGCACGGCGTCGAGCTGCCCGAGATCGACCTCGGCGGCGGCCTCGGCATCGCCTACACCTCCGACGACGACCCGCGCGAGCCGCAGGAGATCGCCAAGGCGCTGCACGACATCGTCACCCGCGAGTGCGAGGCCTCCGGCCTGCGCAGCCCGCGCATCTCCGTCGAGCCCGGTCGCGCGATCGTCGGCCCGACCGCCTTCACGGTCTACGAGGTCGGCACCGTCAAGCCGCTCGACGGGCTGCGGACGTACGTCAGCGTCGACGGCGGGATGTCCGACAACATCCGCACCGCGCTCTACGACGCCGAGTACAGCGTCGCGCTCGTCTCGCGGACCTCGGACGCCGAGCCGATGCTGTCCCGGGTGGTCGGCAAGCACTGCGAGAGCGGCGACATCGTCGTCCGCGACGCCTTCCTGCCGGCCGACCTCGCCCCCGGCGACCTGGTCGCCGTGCCCGCCACCGGCGCGTACTGCCGGGCGATGGCCAGCAACTACAACCACGCGCTGCGGCCCCCGGTCGTCTCGGTGCGGGACGGCGCGGCGACCGTGATCGTCCGGCGCGAGACGGAGGAAGATCTCCTGCGGCTCGACGTCGGCTGACGGCTCCGTCCCGCGGACGGGGTGTTCCACGATGAGATAGCCGTCTCATCCACCGGACGGAGGTCGGAATACGGCGTCCGGTGGGTGAGACTTGGTCCACCGCGAAGACTGTGGGGACCGGCCGGGCGGACCTGAGGGAAGCCCGGAGAAGACTCGATGAAAGGCGTAGGTCGCATGATGCGTACGCGTCCGCTCAAGGTGGCGCTGCTCGGCTGTGGAGTGGTCGGCTCAGAGGTTGCGCGCATCATGACGACGCACGCCGACGACCTCGCCGCCCGGATCGGCGCCCCGGTCGAGCTCGCCGGGGTCGCGGTCCGCCGCCCGGAGAAGGTGCGCGAGGGCATCGACCCCGCGCTCGTCACCACCGACGCCACCGCGCTCGTCAAACGCGGCGACATCGACGTCGTCATCGAGGTCATCGGCGGCATCGAGCCCGCCCGCACCCTCATCACCACCGCCCTCGCGCACGGCGCGTCCGTCGTCACCGCCAACAAGGCGCTGCTCGCCCAGGACGGCCCCGCGCTGTACGAGAAGGCCCGCGAGCACGGCCGCGACCTCTACTTCGAGGCCGCCGTCGCCGGGGCGATCCCGCTGGTCAGGCCGCTGCGCGAGTCCCTGGCCGGGGACAAGGTCAACCGGGTGCTCGGCATCGTCAACGGCACCACGAACTTCATCCTCGACGCGATGGACTCCACCGGCGCCGGCTACAGCGAGGCGCTGGACGAGGCCACCGCGCTCGGCTACGCCGAGGCCGACCCGACCGCCGACGTCGAGGGCTTCGACGCCGCCGCCAAGGCCGCGATCCTCGCCGGGATCGCGTTCCACACCCGCGTCGGCCTCGACGACGTCTACCGCGAGGGCATGACCGAGGTCACCGCGGCCGACTTCGCCTCCGCCCGCCGCATGGGCTGCACCATCAAGCTCCTCGCCATCCTGGAGCGCGCCGCCGACGGCGAGTCCGTCACCGCCCGCGTCCACCCGGCGATGATCCCGCTGACCCACCCGCTCGCCTCCGTCCGCGGCGCCTACAACGCCGTCTTCGTCGAGGCCGACGCCGCCGGTCAGCTCATGTTCTACGGTCCGGGCGCCGGCGGTTCGCCGACCGCCTCGGCCGTGCTCGGCGACCTCGTGGCGGTCTGCCGGAACCAGCTCAACCAGGCAACGGGGCCCGGTGAGTCCGTCTACACGCAGCTGCCCGTCTCGTCCATGGGCGACGTGGTCACGCGTTACCACATCAGCCTCGACGTGGCCGACAAGCCGGGCGTCCTCGCCCAGGTGGCCACGGTCTTCTCGGAGCTCGGCGTCTCCATCGACACCGTGCGCCAGCAGGGCCGGCCGGACAGTCAGGAATCCGGCGGCGAGGCCTCCCTCGTCGTCGTCACTCACCGCGCGGCGGACGCGGCCCTCACCCGGGTCGTGGACGCGCTGCGCACGCTCGACACCGTGCGCGGTGTCGCCAGCATCATGCGGGTTGAAGGGGAGTAAGCGATGACCCACCAGTGGCGCGGCATCATCGAGGAGTACCGCGACCGTCTTCCGGTGAGCGCGAGCACGCCGGTCGTCACCCTCCGGGAGGGCGGCACGCCGCTCGTCCCGGCCCAGGTGCTCTCCGAGCGCACCGGCTGCGAGGTCCACCTCAAGGTCGAGGGCGCGAACCCGACCGGGTCGTTCAAGGACCGCGGGATGACGATGGCCATCACCCGGGCCAAGGAGGAGGGTGCGAAGGCCGTCATCTGCGCCTCCACCGGCAACACCTCCGCCTCGGCCGCCGCGTACGCGGTGCGCGCGGGGATGGTCTGCGCGGTCCTGGTGCCGCGCGGCAAGATCGCGCTCGGCAAGATGGGCCAGGCGCTCGTGCACGGCGCGCAGATCCTCCAGGTCGACGGCAACTTCGACGACTGCCTCACCCTCGCCCGTTCGCTGTCGGACAACTACCCGGTGGCACTGGTCAATTCGGTCAACCCGGTCCGCATCCAGGGCCAGAAGACGGCCGCGTTCGAAATCGTCGACGCCCTCGGCGACGCCCCCGACGTCCACGTCCTGCCCGTCGGCAACGCGGGCAACATCACCGCGTACTGGATGGGGTACCAGGAGTACGCGAAGGACGGCGTCGCGCGGCGGACGCCCCGGATGTGGGGCTTCCAGGCCTCCGGCAGCGCCCCGCTGGTGCGCGGCGAGGTCGTCAAGGACCCCGCGACGATCGCCACCGCGATCCGCATCGGCAACCCGGCCTCCTGGGACTACGCGTTGGCCGCCCGCGACGAGTCCGGCGGATTCATCGACGAGGTGACGGACCGTGAGATCCTGCGCGCCTACAAGCTGCTCGCCTCCCAGGAGGGCGTCTTCGTCGAGCCGGCGTCCGCGGCGTCCGTCGCGGGTCTGCTGAAGGCGGCCGAGCAGGGCAAGGTCGACCCCGGCCAGAAGATCGTCTGCACGGTCACCGGCAACGGCCTCAAGGACCCCGACTGGGCCGTCGCTGGCGCCCCGCAGCCCGTCACCGTCCCGGTCGACGCGGCCGCCGCCGCCGAGAAGCTCGGCCTGGTCCGCTGAGCGGGTCCGGGAACACGCCGCGCGCGTAAAATTTCCGGTGGACATAACCGGGCGCACGGGTAGGCATACGACACGCATCGTGCGCCTCCCGTGCGCCCTGTGTCGACACCGAACCTTCCTTCGCTAGGCTGTACTTCACCCGCCCGCCGCATATGCCGCGGCACCGCCGCGCCAGCGGCCCCCCGGGTTCTGCACATCCCTGAAATTCCAAGGAGTGTCATCGAGCGATGGCCGGTCCTGCGTTTCGTGCCGCCGCCGTCCGGGTGCGCGTCCCCGCCACCAGCGCCAACCTCGGCCCGGGTTTCGACTCCCTCGGCCTCTCGCTGGGCCTCTACGACGACGTGGTCGTCCGCGTCGCCGACGCCGGGCTGCACATCGACATCGCGGGCGAGGGCGCCGAGACGCTGCCCCGCGACGAGCGCCACCTGCTCGTGTCGTCGCTCCGCACCGCCTTCGACCTGCTGGGCGGTCAGCCGCGCGGCCTCGAGGTCGTCTGCGCCAACCGCATCCCGCACGGCCGCGGCCTCGGCTCGTCCTCGGCGGCCATCTGCGCCGGCATCATGGCCGCCCGCGCCGTGACCATAGGCGGCGACGCCAGGCTCGACGACACCGCGCTCCTGGAGCTGGCCACCGAGATAGAGGGCCACCCCGACAACGTCGCCGCCTGCCTGCTCGGCGGCTTCACCCTGTCCTGGATGGACGGGGGAGCGGCCCGGGCGATCCGGATGGACCCCGCCGCGTCCGTCGTCCCGGTGGTCTTCGTCCCCGGCCGGCCCGTCCTCACCGAGGAGGCGCGCGGGCTGCTGCCGCGCCGCGTCCCCCACGTGGACGCCGCGGCCAACGCGGGCCGCGCGGCCCTGCTCGTCGAGGCGCTCACCCGCCGCCCGGAGCTGCTGCTGCCGGCCACCGAGGACCGGCTCCACCAGGAGTACCGGACCCCGGCCATGCCGGAGAGCCTCGCCCTGGTCCACCGGCTGCGGGCCGACGGCGTTCCCGCCGTCGTCTCCGGCGCCGGTCCCACGGTCCTGGCGCTGACCGACGAGGAGAGCGCCGAGAAGGTCGCCGCCCTGGCGGGCGAGGGCTGGGCCGCCGACCGGCTCGCCCTGGACGCGGGCGGCGCGTGCGTCCTGCCGCTGGGTGCCTGACGTCAGGCGCCCGGTGCCCGGAGACCGGTCGGAAAGAGGGGGAATGTGAGTGGGATCCGGTAGTGTTAACCTCAGGTCTGCACCCATCGTCTTCACGGCGCGGTGCGTCGCGTCCCCCTTCGGGACCACATTTCTTCCGGGAGCCTCCCCAGCAGCTCTGCAATCCGTGTCGAGTCGCCACGAGCACGCTCCGGAACCGGCGAGACCGAGTCCAGTGACACCGCCGTACCGCGGTGCCGCGGCTCCGGGCCCGTCGTCATCAGCCCCATTCTCCGCCGTACCGGCGGACCACCGCTCCGGCGTGGTCCGTACGCAGGACCGCCGCCGGACAGCACAACCGGTCGCCGAGCCAGACAGGCCGACGTCCGCTCCAGGGAAGGACCCTTCGTGAGCGACACCACCGATCTGATGGGCGTGACTGCCGACAAGCCTGTCGACACTGCCGCCGCGTCCAGCGCGGACGCCTCCGCCGCGCCCGCGACCCGTCGGCGCCGCTCCGGCACCGGCCTGGAGGGCATGGTCCTCGCCGAGCTCCAGCAGGTCGCCTCCGGCCTCGGCATCAAGGGCACCGGCCGGATGCGCAAGGGCCAGCTCATCGAGACCATCAAGGAGGCCCAGGGCGCCTCCGGCGGGCCCAAGGCCGCCGCCCCGGCCGCCGAGGGCGCGCCGGCCGAGAAGCCCAAGCGCCGCGCCACCTCCAAGGCCCGCACCGCCGAGGCCGAGGCCCCCGCGCCCGCCGCGGAGAGCGCCCCCGCCGCGCAGCAGCAGATCGACATCCCCGGCCAGCCGGCCAGCGACGAGCAGCCGGTCGGCGAGCGCCGCCGGCGCCGCGCCACCGCCCAGGCCGGCTCGCCCGCCGAGAGCACCGCCACCGCGACCGTCACGGCCGAGGCACCGGCCCGGACCGAGAACCGCGACGGCAACCGCGCCGAGGAGCGCGAGGGGAACCGCGACGGCGGCGGCAACCGCGCCGAGCAGGCCGCGGACAACGCCGAGGGCGGCCGCCGCGAGCGCGGCAACCGCCGCGACCGCGGCGAGCGCGGCAACCGCCGCGACCGCGGCAACAAGGGCGACGACCAGCAGGGCGGCGGCCAGCGCAAGGAGCAGCGCCAGAACCAGGGCGGCAACTCCGGCCAGCAGAACAACAACAACGGTCCGATCGACGACGACGAGTTCGGCGAGGGCCGGCGCGGCCGCCGCGGCCGCTACCGCGACCGCCGGGGCCGCCGCGGCCGCGACGACTTCCAGGACGCCCCGCCGCAGGTCAACGACGACGACGTCCTGATCCCCGTCGCCGGCATCCTCGACATCCTCGACAACTACGCGTTCATCCGGACCTCCGGCTACCTGCCGGGCCCGAACGACGTGTACGTCTCGCTCGCCCAGGTCCGCAAGAACGGCCTGCGCAAGGGCGACCACGTCACCGGCGCGGTCCGGCAGCCGAAGGACGGCGAGCGCCGCGAGAAGTTCAACGCGCTGGTGCGCCTCGACTCCTCCAACGGCATGGCGGCCGACTCCGGCCGCGGCCGCCCGGAGTTCCAGAAGCTCACCCCGCTCTACCCGCAGGACCGGCTGCGCCTGGAGACCGACCCGGGCGTGCTGACGACCCGGATCATCGACCTGGTGTCGCCGATCGGCAAGGGCCAGCGCGGTCTGATCGTGGCCCCGCCGAAGACCGGCAAGACCATGATCATGCAGGCGATCGCCAACGCGATCACCCGCAACAACCCCGAGTGCCACCTCATGGTCGTCCTCGTGGACGAGCGTCCCGAGGAGGTCACCGACATGCAGCGGTCGGTGAAGGGCGAGGTCATCTCCTCGACCTTCGACCGCCCCGCCGAGGACCACACCACCGTCGCCGAGCTGGCCATCGAGCGCGCCAAGCGCCTCGTGGAGCTGGGCCACGACGTGGTCGTCCTGCTCGACTCGATCACCCGTCTGGGCCGCGCCTACAACCTGGCCGCCCCCGCCTCCGGCCGCATCCTCTCCGGTGGTGTCGACTCCACCGCGCTGTACCCGCCGAAGCGGTTCTTCGGTGCGGCGCGCAACATCGAGGACGGCGGCTCGCTGACCATCCTCGCCACCGCGCTGGTCGACACCGGCTCGCGGATGGACGAGGTGATCTTCGAGGAGTTCAAGGGCACCGGCAACATGGAGCTCAAGCTCGACCGGAAGCTCGCCGACAAGCGGATCTTCCCGGCGGTCGACGTCGACCCGTCCGGCACCCGCAAGGAGGAGATCCTCCTGAACTCCGAGGAGCTCGCCATCGTGTGGAAGCTCCGCCGGGTGCTGCACGCCCTGGACTCGCAGCAGGCCATCGAGCTGCTCCTCGACAAGATGAAGCAGACGAAGTCGAACGCCGAGTTCCTGATGCAGATCGCCAAGACGACCCCGTCGGCCGGCAACGGCAACGACTAGGCACAGCACCGCAGTTGACCGGGCCGCCCCCGTCGTGCACACGAC
>NZ_JBHWZH010000188.1:0-9275 GCF_042728285.1 Streptomyces sp. NPDC060194
GACGGGGACACACCCCCGTCGGCCCGTCGCATTGTCAGAGCGAGCCGGTAGCCTGCGGGAACAGGTGACCGAGCGGGGGAGGGGAGGGCCTCGATGCGAGTGCTCGGCGTGGACCCGGGCCTGACCCGGTGCGGGGTCGGGGTCGTCGACGGGGTCGCCGGCCGCCCCTTGCGGATGCTCGGCGTCGGCGTCGTGCGCACCCCCGCCGACGCGGCCCTCGGCGACCGCCTGGTGGGCATCGAGCGCGGCATCGAGCAGTGGCTCGACGAGCACCGCCCCGAGGTCCTCGCCGTCGAACGGGTCTTCAGCCAGCACAACGTGAGCACGGTCATGGGCACGGCCCAGGCCAGCGCCGTCGCCATGCTGTGCGCCGCCCGCCGCGGCATTCCCGTCGCCCTGCACACCCCGAGCGAGGTCAAGGCCGCCGTCACCGGCAGCGGCCGCGCTGACAAGGCGCAGGTCGGAGCCATGGTCGCCCGCCTGCTCCGGCTCGACGCCCCGCCGAAGCCCGCCGACGCCGCCGACGCGCTCGCCCTCGCCATCTGCCACATCTGGCGGGCCCCCGCCCAGAACCGGCTCCAACAGGCCGCCGCCCTGCACGCCGCACAGCAGGCGCCCCGGTACGCATCGAAAGGCCGCACCGCATGATCGCCTTCGTCTCGGGCCCGGTCGCGGCCCTCTCGCCGAACACCGCGGTGATCGAGGTGGGCGGGGTCGGCATGGCCGTCCAGTGCACCCCGGACACCCTCTCCGCGCTCCGTGTCGGCCAGGAGGCCCGGCTCGCCACCTCGCTCGTCGTCCGCGAGGACTCCCTGACCCTCTACGGCTTCGCCGACGACGACGAGCGCCAGGTCTTCGAGCTCCTGCAGACCGCCAGCGGCGTCGGCCCCCGGCTCGCCCAGGCCATGCTCGCCGTCCACCGCCCCGACGCCCTGCGCCTCGCCGTCTCCACCGGCGACGAGAAGGCGCTGACGGCCGTCCCCGGCATCGGCAAGAAGGGCGCCCAGAAACTCCTCCTCGAACTGAAGGACCGGCTCGGCGCCCCGCTCGGCACCGGGGCCCACCTGGCCGCCCAGCGGGCCGCGGCCGGCCCCGCCCCGTGGCAGGACCAGCTGCACACCGCCCTGGTCGGCCTCGGGTACGCCCCGCGGGAGGCCGACGAGGCCGTCACCGCCGTCACCCCGCAGGCCGAGGCCGCCGAGGGCGCCCCGCAGGTCGGCCTGCTGCTCAAGGCGGCCCTGCAGACGCTGAACCGCACCCGCTGACCATCGCACCACCACCACGAGGGGCACCCGCAGTGAACTGGGACGACACCACCGACGAGACCACCACGGCCGAGGCGGCCGAGCGGCTCGTCGGCGCGTCCGCCGACGGCGAGGACCAGGCCGTGGAGGCCGCCCTGCGACCGAAGGACCTGGGCGAGTTCATCGGCCAGGAGAAGGTCCGCGAACAGCTCGACCTGGTCCTGCGCGCGGCCCGCGCCCGCGGCGCCACCGCCGACCACGTCCTGCTCTCCGGCGCGCCCGGCCTCGGCAAGACCACCCTCTCGATGATCATCGCGGCCGAGATGGGCGCCCCGATCCGCATCACCAGCGGCCCGGCCATCCAGCACGCCGGCGACCTCGCCGCGATCCTCTCCTCGCTCCAGGAGGGAGAGGTCCTCTTCCTCGACGAGATCCACCGGATGTCCCGGCCCGCCGAGGAGATGCTCTACATGGCGATGGAGGACTTCCGGGTCGACGTCATCGTCGGCAAGGGCCCCGGCGCCACCGCCATCCCCCTGGAGCTGCCCCCCTTCACCCTGGTCGGCGCCACCACCCGGGCCGGCCTGCTCCCGCCGCCCCTGCGCGACCGCTTCGGCTTCACCGCCCACATGGAGTTCTACGAGCCCGCCGAGCTGGAACGCGTCATCGACCGCTCCGCCCGGCTGCTCGACGTCGAGATCGACGGCGAGGGCGCCGCGGAGATCGCCGGCCGCTCCCGCGGCACCCCCCGGATCGCCAACCGCCTGCTGCGCCGCGTCCGCGACTACGCCCAGGTCAGGACCGACGGCCGGATCAGCCGCGAGGTCGCCTCCGCCGCCCTCGCGGTGTACGAGGTCGACGCCCGCGGCCTCGACCGGCTCGACCGGGGCGTCCTGGAGGCGCTGCTGAAGCTCTTCGGCGGCGGCCCGGTGGGGCTCTCCACGCTGGCCGTCGCGGTGGGGGAGGAGCGCGAGACCGTGGAGGAGGTCGCCGAACCCTTCCTCGTTCGCGAGGGGCTCCTCGCCCGGACGCCCCGCGGCCGCGTCGCCACGCCCGCCGCATGGGCGCATCTCGGCCTCACCGCCCCCCGCACTGCACCGGGCGGAGCCCCGCAACAGGGACTTTTCGGCTCCTAGGAGGCCGCCCGCCGGCCGAAGCGGAACTGCGCCGACGCGCGATGCGTTGTTACGGCAACGGACACTCGCTTAGACTCCGCCGACGTCGCCCCTCATACGGTGGCGTGCCCCACCCCCAACACATCAAGGCCGCCCACCCCTCGCGGACGCGGTCGTGCGAAGGAAATTCCGTCCCGTGGATATCGCCCTCCTTTTCCCGTTCGTCCTGCTCATCGGCGCCATGTTTCTCATGACCCGCTCGGCGAAGAAGAAGCAGCAGCAGGCCGCCGCGATGCGCGACACCATGCAGCCCGGCACCGGCGTCCGCACGATCGGGGGGATGTACGCGACGGTCAAGGAGGTCGGCGAGGACACCGCCCTGCTCGAGGTCGCCCCGGGCGTGCACGCCGTCTACGCGAAGAACGCCATTGGCGCGGTCCTCACGGACGACGAGTACAACCGCATCGTCCACGGCGCCACGGCCGACGAGCTCGGAGTCGCCGGCGTCCCGGACGACGCCTCCTCCCTGACCCCGGCCGAGGAGTCCGACGACTCGCGCATCGACCTCGGCAAGAAGGACGTCGACGCCGAGCCCGGCCCGGCCGCCGAGGGCACCGCCCCGGAGCCGAAGAAGACCGACGGCGAGGACGGCACGAAGTAGTCACGGCCGGCGACCGCAGCCCGCCCCCGCGGGCGCGGCCGCCGGAACGTGTCGACTTCGCGTCCCCTCCACACATTCGTTGCCGTCCGCGGCGCGCGAGGCGCGCCGGGCGGTTGGACAGGGAGAAGCGAGAAGGTGGCAGCACCGAAGAAGGGCCGGAAGGCGGGCGCCCAGGGGAGGCCGGGCCGCGCGCTCGCCCTCATCCTGATCGCCATGGTGGCCCTCGTGGGCGGCATGTTCCTCTCCGGGCACACCACGCCCCGACTGGGCATCGACCTCGCCGGCGGTACCAGCATCACGCTCAAGGCGAAGAGCGAGCCCGGGCAGAAGAACGCGGTCAACCCGACCAACATGGACACCGCGGTCGGCGTCATCGAGCGCCGGGTCAACGGTCTCGGCGTCTCCGAGGCCGAGGTCCAGACCCAGGGCTCCGACAACATCATCGTCAACATCCCGAAGGGGACGAACGAGAAGCAGGCCCGCGACCAGGTCGGCACGACCGCGCAGCTCTACTTCCGCCCCGTCCTGACCACCGAGGTCACCGGCGGGCCGCAGGGCAGCGCCAGTCCCGCCCCCAGCGGGAGCGCGTCGGGCAAGCCGTCCGCGAAGCCCTCCGCCGGCGCGACCGACGGGGAGAAGGCCACCGACGGCTCCGGGGACGACAAGGCGAGCCCCAGCGCGTCGGCCACCACCCAGGGCCGCGCCGTCACCGACGCCCTGAAGGCCGACCCGACCCCGTCCCCCGCGGCGAGCGACAAGGCGAGCGGCGAGCCCGCACCGAGCGGTTCCCCCGAGGCGTCCGCGCCGCCGGCCGCCGACCCGGCCACCGAGAAGCTGCAGAAGGACTACGCGGCCCTCGACTGCACCAAGCCCGCCCAGCGCACCGAGGCCGGCCAGGGCGCGAAGCCCACCGAACCCACCCTCGCCTGCGGCAAGAACGGCGCCGGCCAGTGGCAGAAGTACATCCTCGCCCCCGCCGCCATCGAGGGCACGGACGTCGACAACGCCAAGGCGGCCATCGACCAGCAGACCGGTCAGTGGATCGTCAACATGGAGTTCAACGGCAAGGGCGCCGACAAGTTCGGAAAGGTCACCGGCGAGCTCGCCGCGAAGCAGTCGCCGCAGAACCAGTTCGCGATCGTGCTCGACGGCGAGGTCGTCTCCGACCCCTCCGTCAACCAGGCCCTCAACGGCGGCAGCGCCCAGATCTCCGGCAGCTTCGACCAGCAGTCCGCCGAGGACCTCGCCAACGTGCTGTCCTACGGCGCCCTGCCGCTGTCGTTCAACGTCGAGACCGTCACCTCGGTGACCGCCGCGCTCGGCGGCGAGCAGCTGGAGGCCGGCCTCATCGCCGGCGCCATCGGCCTCGCCCTGGTCGTCATCTACCTGATCGCCTACTACCGCGGCCTCGCGCTGATCGCGATCTTCAGCCTCGTCGTCTCGGCGATCCTGACCTACGCGATCATGACGCTGCTCGGTCCGGCCATCGGCTTCGCGCTGAACCTGCCGGCCGTCTGCGGTGCGATCGTGGCGATCGGCATCACCGCCGACTCGTTCATCGTCTACTTCGAACGCGTCCGGGACGAGATCCGCGAGGGCCGCTCCATCCGGCCCGCCGCGGAGCGCGCCTGGCCGCGCGCCCGGCGCACGATCCTGGTCTCGGACTTCGTGTCGTTCCTCGCCGCCGCGGTGCTCTTCGTGGTCACCGTCGGCAAGGTGCAGGGCTTCGCGTTCACCCTCGGTCTGACCACCCTGCTCGACGTGGTCGTGGTGTTCCTGTTCACCAAGCCGCTGGTGACGCTCGCCGCCCGCACGAAGTTCTTCTCCAGCGGCCACCCGTGGTCGGGGCTCGACCCCAAGCGCCTGGGGGCCAAGCCCCCGCTGCGCCGCTCCCGCCGTGTGCACGCCCCCGTCGAGACGAAGGAGGCGTGAGCATGTCGCGACTCGGCACCCTCGGCGCCAAGCTGTACCGCGGCGAAGTCGGCTACGACTTCGTCGGCAAGCGCAAGTTCTACTACGGGCTCTCCGTCCTGATCACCATCACGGCGATCGTGGGCCTCGCGGTCCGCGGCCTGAACATGGGCATCGAGTTCCAGGGCGGGGCCGTGTTCACGGTCCCCAAGTCGGAGTCCTCCGTCAGCCAGATCCAGGAGGACGCGGAGAACGCCTCCGGCCACGACGCGATCGTCCAGGAGCTCGGCAACGGCACCGTGCGCGTCCAGGTCAGCGGCCTCGACGTCAAGCAGGCCGACCAGGTCAAGACGGCGCTCGCCGAGGACCTCGGCGTCGCCGAGAACAAGATCGCCGCCGACATCGTGGGCCCCAGCTGGGGTGAGCAGATCGCCAACAAGGCCTGGCAGGGCCTGGCGATCTTCATGATCCTGGTGGTGATCTACCTCGCCATCGCCTTCGAATGGCGGATGGCGGCCGCCGCCCTGATCGCCCTGATCCACGACCTCACCATCACCGTCGGCGTCTACGCGCTGGTCGGCTTCGAGGTCACCCCGGGCACGGTGATCGGTCTGCTGACCATCCTCGGCTACTCCCTCTACGACACCGTCGTCGTCTTCGACGGTCTCAAGGACGGGGGCAAGGACATCGCCAAGCAGACGAGGTTCACCTACAGCGAGATGGCCAACCGCAGCCTCAACGGCACCCTGGTCCGCTCGATCAACACCACCGTGGTGGCGCTCCTGCCCGTCGCCGGCCTGCTGTTCATCGGCGGCGGCGTGCTCGGTGCGGGCATGCTGAACGACATCTCGCTGTCGCTGTTCGTGGGTCTCGCCGCCGGCGCCTACTCCTCGATCTTCATCGCGACGCCGCTCGTCGCCGACTTCAAGGAGCGCGAGCCGCAGATGAAGGCCCTGAAGAAGCGGGTCCTCGCCAAGCGGGCCCGCGGCGAGTCGCCGGAGGACGCGTCGCCCGAGCACACCGACGGCGCGCCCCAGCCCGCGGTGGCCGGCCCCCGCCGCTCCGGACCCGCGGGGAAGCGCCGATGAGCGACCTCACCACCACACTGCTCAGCGGCATCCGGGACGTCCCCGACTACCCGAAGCCCGGGGTCCTGTTCAAGGACATCACCCCGCTGCTCGCGGACCCGGTCGCCTTCACCGCGCTCACCGACGCCCTCGCGGAGCTCGCCGTCCGGCACGGCGCCACGAAGATCGTCGGCCTGGAGGCCCGCGGCTTCATCCTGGCCGCGCCGGCCGCCGTCCGCGCGGGCCTCGGGTTCGTCCCGGTCCGCAAGGCGGGCAAGCTCCCCGGAGCGACCCTCGCCCAGTCCTACGACCTGGAGTACGGCAGCGCCGAGATCGAGGTGCACGCCGAGGACCTCGGCCCCGGCGACAAGGTCCTGGTCGTCGACGACGTGCTCGCCACCGGCGGTACGGCCGAGGCCGCGCTCCGGCTGATCCGCCGGGCCGGGGCCGAGACGGCCGGGGTGGCGGTGCTGATGGAGCTCGGCTTCCTGCCCGGCCGCGAGCGGCTCGAACCCCTGCTGAACGGCGCCCCCCTGGACGCGCTGCTCACCGTCTGAACCGCGGACCCCGGACGGCCCACGCCGCCCGGCGCACACCGTGGAAGCGGGCCCCCGGACACCACCGGGGGCCCGTCCGCGTCGTGACCCCCGGCAGCTCCCATGGCGAGGGTGTCGGCGCGGGTCGTTACGATGGGGGCTCCGGCCCTGACCGGGGGAGCCGGACCGCACGAGGAGCGCTCTTGTCAGACGAGGCCAAGCCCCGCGCCGCCGCACAGCCCGACAAGGACGCGGCGGCCCCCGCCACGCCCGAGCGGCAGACGGGCCCCCAGCCCGCCGCGCCCACCGGGCGCACCGACGGGACGGCCCCGCTCCGGACCCCCAAGCCGCCCGCCGGCGCCACCCCCGCACCGAAGCCCGCCCCCGGCGCCCCCGCGCGCACCGGCGGCGGCTCCTCCAACCGCGTGCGCGCCCGCCTCGCCCGCCTCGGCGTCCAGCGCTCCAGCCCGTACAACCCGGTCCTCGAACCGCTGCTGCGGATCGTGCGCGGCAACGACGCCAAGATCGAGACGGCGACCCTGCGCCAGATCGAGAACGCCTACCAGGTCGCCGAGCGCTGGCACCGCGGCCAGAAACGCAAGAGCGGCGACCCGTACATCACCCACCCGCTGGCCGTCACCACCATCCTCGCCGAGCTCGGCATGGACCCCGCCACCCTGATGGCGGGCCTGCTGCACGACACCGTCGAGGACACCGAGTACGGCCTGGACACCCTGCGCCGCGACTTCGGCGATCAGGTGGCCCTCCTCGTCGACGGCGTCACCAAGCTCGACAAGGTCAAGTTCGGCGAGGCGGCCCAGGCCGAGACGGTCCGCAAGATGGTCGTCGCCATGGCCAAGGACCCCCGGGTCCTGGTCATCAAGCTCGCCGACCGGCTGCACAACATGCGCACCATGCGCTACCTCAAGCGGGAGAAGCAGGAGAAGAAGGCCCGCGAGACCCTGGAGATCTACGCCCCGCTCGCCCACCGGCTGGGCATGAACACCATCAAGTGGGAGCTGGAGGACCTCGCCTTCGCGATCCTCTACCCCAAGATGTACGACGAGATCGTCCGGCTGGTCGCCGAGCGGGCCCCCAAGCGCGACGAGTACCTGGCCATAGTGACCGACGAGGTCCAGTCCGACCTGCGCGCGGCCCGCATCAAGGCCACCGTCACCGGCCGGCCCAAGCACTACTACAGCGTCTACCAGAAGATGATCGTCCGAGGCCGCGACTTCGCCGAGATCTACGACCTGGTCGGCATCCGGGTCCTGGTCGACACCGTCCGCGACTGCTACGCCGCCCTCGGCACCGTCCACGCGCGATGGAACCCGGTCCCCGGCCGGTTCAAGGACTACATCGCGATGCCGAAGTTCAACATGTACCAGTCGCTGCACACCACGGTCATCGGCCCCAACGGCAAGCCCGTCGAGCTGCAGATCCGCACCTTCGACATGCACCGCCGCGCCGAGTACGGCATCGCCGCGCACTGGAAGTACAAGCAGGAGGCCGTCGCCGGCGCCTCCAAGGTCCGCACCGACGTCCCCAAGGGCGGCGGCAAGGACGACCACCTCAACGACATGGCGTGGCTGCGCCAACTGCTCGACTGGCAGAAGGAGACCGAGGACCCCAGCGAGTTCCTGGAGTCGCTGCGCTTCGACCTCTCCCGCAACGAGGTCTTCGTCTTCACCCCCAAGGGCGACGTCATCGCCCTCCCGGCCGGCGCCACCCCCGTCGACTTCTCCTACGCCGTCCACACCGAGGTCGGCCACCGGACCATAGGGGCCCGGGTCAACGGCCGGCTCGTGCCGCTGGAGTCGACGCTCGACAACGGCGACCTGGTCGAGGTCTTCACCTCCAAGGCCGCCGGGGCCGGGCCGTCCCGCGACTGGCTCGGCTTCGTCAAGTCCCCGCGCGCCCGGAACAAGATCCGGGCCTGGTTCTCCAAGGAGCGGCGCGACGAGGCCATCGAGCAGGGCAAGGACGCCATGGCCCGGGCCATGCGCAAGCAGAACCTGCCGATCCAGCGCATCCTGACCGGCGACTCCCTGGTCACCCTCGCCCACGAGATGCGCTACCCCGACATCTCCTCGCTCTACGCGGCGATCGGCGAGGGCCACGTCACCGCCCAGAGCCTCGTGCAGAAGCTGGTCCAGGCCCTCGGCGGCGAGGACGCGGCCAACGAGGACATGGAGGAGGTGCCGCCCACCCGCGGCCACACCAAGCGCCGCTCCAGCGCCGACCCCGGGGTCGTCGTCAAGGGCGTCGACGACGTGTGGGTGAAACTGGCCCGCTGCTGCACGCCCGTACCCGGCGACCCGATCATCGGGTTCGTCACCCGCGGACAGGGCGTCTCGGTGCACCGCGCGGACTGCGTCAACGTCGACTCGCTGTCCCAGCAGCCCGAGCGCATCCTCGACGTCGAGTGGGCTCCCACCCAGTCGTCGGTCTTCCTGGTCGCCATCCAGGTCGAGGCGCTCGACCGCTCCCGACTGCTCTCCGACGTCACCCGGGTGCTCTCGGACCAGCACGTGAACATCCTGTCCGCGGCCGTCCAGACCTCCCGCGACCGGGTCGCCACCTCGCGCTTCACCTTCGAGATGGGCGACCCCAAGCACCTGGGCCACGTCCTGAAGGCCGTCCGCGGCGTCGAGGGCGTCTACGACGTCTACCGGGTCACGTCGGCCCGGAGGCCGTAGGGGCTGTACAGCAGGTACGGCGAAGGGGCCGCGGTGGTGAAC
>NZ_JBHWZH010000189.1:0-9076 GCF_042728285.1 Streptomyces sp. NPDC060194
GTGCGTGGCCTGGACCACGCACCCCGCCCGTCGGCGGAACAGGAACACCTACGGCACCGGCTCGGCCGTCAGCGCAGGAAGGGGTCCACGGCGATCGCGACGAACAGCAGCGAGACGTAGGTGATCGACCAGTGGAACAGCCGCATCTCCTTCAGCTTCGCCCCGGCGAGACCCGCCTTCGCCCGCGCCTGCAGCGCGTGCGCCTCCCACAGCCACCAGCCGCCGGTCGCCAGCGCGACCGCGGTGTAGAACCAGCCGGTGTACCCGAGCGGCTGGAGCAGGAGCGAGATGCCGACCATCACCCAGCTGTAGAGGACGATCTGCCGCGCGACGACCGTGTTGCCCGCGACGACCGGCAGCATCGGCACGCCGACCCGCGCGTAGTCGTCCCGCACCTTCATCGACAGCGGCCAGTAGTGCGGCGGCGTCCAGAAGAAGATGACGAGGAACAGGATCAGCGCGGCCCAGGAGAGCGAGTTCGTCACCGACGACCAGCCGATGAGCACCGGCATGCAGCCGGCGATGCCGCCCCAGACGATGTTCTGCGCGGTGCGCCGCTTCAGCAGCATCGTGTAGACCACGACGTAGAAGAGGAGCGCGCCGACCGACAGCGCCGCGGAGAGCCAGTTGACGAGCAGTCCGAACCAGAGCGTGGAGACCACCGCGAGCACGAGGCCGAAGACGAGCCCCTCGCGCGGCGAGACCATCCCGGTGACCAGCGGCCGCTGGGACGTGCGGTCCATCAGCGCGTCGATGTCGCGGTCGATGTACATGTTCAGCGCGTTCGCGCCGCCCGCGGAGAGGTAGCCGCCGAAGCAGGTCGCGAGGACCAGCCACAGGTCGGGCACGCCCTGCTGGGCAAGGAACATCACCGGGACGGTGGTGATGAGGAGGAGCTCGATGATCCGCGGCTTGGTGAGCGCCACGAACGCCATGACGCGGGCCCCGGCGGACCGGTGGACCCCGCTGGTCCCGAACTCGCCCGGAGCCGCGGGAGCCTGGGAGGTGTCCCGCTCCGCTGGACGGGATTCGACGGCCGTCACGCACACCCCTGACAGAGACTTGTTCAGCAAGCCCGATCCGCTCCGGCAGGTGAGGGCCGGGTAAAGGCTTGCGCGTACCACGCCACTCTAGACGTTGCCCGGAGTGCGCCCTTCGTGGGGGTGGGGTCGTGTCGACCGTCCGGGAGGCGAAGTCGGGCGCGGGCGGGCAGGCTGGGACGGAGCACCGCCGGTGACCTTCGGT
This sequence comes from Streptomyces sp. NPDC060194, assembly GCF_042728285.1. NCBI lineage: Bacteria > Bacillati > Actinomycetota > Actinomycetes > Kitasatosporales > Streptomycetaceae > Streptomyces > Streptomyces sp. NPDC060194. The sequence continues at coordinate 1,246 of NZ_JBHWZH010000189.1, forward strand.
CGTTCGAAAAAATGCACGTGTCCACGGGAGTAGGCTCGACCGCGGCCGGTGTGCGCACCGTCACGCCGGCCTTCGACCTGTGGAGAGGAGCCCTGACCCAGGGTGAGCACGAAGCCGACTACCACCGCATTCGAGTGGACCGAACTGGACCAGCGAGCCGTCGACACCGCCCGTGTCCTGGCCGCAGACGCCGTGCAGAAGGTCGGGAACGGCCACCCCGGCACGGCGATGAGCCTTGCTCCGGCCGCCTACACCCTCTTCCAGAAGGTGATGCGGCACGACCCGTCCGACACCGACTGGACCGGCCGCGACCGGTTCGTCCTGTCCGCCGGCCACTCCTCCCTGACCCTCTACACCCAGCTCTACCTGGGTGGCTTCGGTCTCGAGCTGGACGACCTCAAGGCGTTCCGCACCTGGGGCAGCCGCACCCCGGGCCACCCGGAGTACGGCCACACCCCCGGCGTCGAGACGACGACGGGCCCGCTCGGCCAGGGCGTCGCGAACGCCGTGGGCATGGCGATGGCCGCCCGCTACGAGCGCGGCCTGTTCGACCCCGAGGCCCCGGCGGGCACCAGCCCGTTCGACCACCGGATCTACGTCATCGCCGGCGACGGCTGCCTCCAGGAGGGCATCTCCGCCGAGGCGTCCTCGCTCGCCGGCCACCAGAAGCTCGGCAACCTGATCCTGCTGTGGGACGACAACCACATCTCGATCGAGGGCGACACCGAGACGGCCGTCTCCGAGGACACCGTCAAGCGGTACGAGGCCTACGGCTGGCACGTCCAGCGGGTGGCCCCGAAGGCCGACGGCGACCTCGACCCGGCCGCGCTGTTCGAGGCGGTCAAGGCGGCCGAGGCCGACCCGCGCCCCTCCTTCATCGCGATGCGCTCGATCATCGCCTGGCCGGCCCCGAACGCGCAGAACACCGAGGCCGCGCACGGCTCTGCGCTCGGCGACGAGGAGGTCGCGGCCACCAAGCGGGTGCTCGGCTTCGACCCGGAGCAGACCTTCGAGGTCGCGGACGAGGTCATCGCCCACGCGCGCGCCCTCGGCGACCGCGGCCGCGAGGCCCGCGCCGAGTGGGAGAAGTCGTTCGCCGCATGGCGGACCGCGAACCCCGAGCGCGCCGCCGAGTTCGACCGGATCGCCGCGGGCGAGCTGCCGGCCGGCTGGGAGGAGCAGCTCCCCGTCTTCGAGACCGGCAAGTCGGTCGCCACCCGCGCCGCGTCCGGCAAGGTGCTCCAGGCGCTCGGGGCGGTCATCCCCGAGCTGTGGGGCGGCTCCGCCGACCTGGCCGGCTCGAACAACACGACGATCGACAAGACGTCGTCGTTCCTGCCCGAGGGCAACCCGCTCCCCGAGGCCGACCCGTACGGCCGTACCGTGCACTTCGGCATCCGCGAGCACGCGATGGCCGCCGAGCTGAACGGCATCACGCTGCACGGCAACACCCGCGCCTTCGGCGGCACCTTCCTGGTGTTCTCCGACTACATGCGCAACGCCGTCCGGCTCTCCGCGCTGATGCACCTGCCGGTGACGTACGTCTGGACGCACGACTCGGTCGGTCTCGGCGAGGACGGCCCGACCCACCAGCCGGTCGAGCACCTCGCCTCGCTGCGCGCGATCCCCGGCCTGAACGTGGTGCGCCCCGGCGACGCCAACGAGACGGCGATCGTCTGGCGCGAGGTCCTCAAGCGATGGACCAAGGAGTTCGGCAAGGGCGCCCCGCACGGTCTGGCGCTGACCCGCCAGGGCGTGCCGACCTACGACGCGAACGAGGACGCCGCCAAGGGCGGGTACGTGCTGTTCGAGGCCGACGGCGGTCAGCCCGAGGTCGTGCTCATCGGGACCGGTTCGGAGGTGCAGCTCGCCGTCGAGGCGCGCGAGCAGCTCCAGGCGGCCGGGGTGCCGACCCGGGTCGTGTCGATGCCGTGCGTCGAGTGGTTCGAGGAGCAGGACCAGGGGTACCGGGAGGCCGTGCTGCCGCCGTCGCTGAAGGCGCGTGTCGCGGTCGAGGCCGGCATCGGTCTCACCTGGCACAAGTACGTGGGCGACGCGGGCCGCATCGTCTCGCTGGAGCACTTCGGTGCCTCCGCGGACGCCAAGGTGCTGTTCCGGGAGTTCGGGTTCACCGCGGAGGCCGTCGTGGCCGCCGCGCGGGAATCGATCTCCGCCGCCCAGCGCTGACGCCAGTACACGACCAGTAGGAGAAGGAATCCTCATGACAGACGCACTCAAGCGCCTCTCCGACGAAGGCGTCGCGATCTGGCTCGACGACCTGTCCCGCAAGCGGATCACCACGGGCAACCTGTCCGAGCTGATCGACCAGAGCCACGTGGTGGGCGTCACGACCAACCCGTCGATCTTCCAGAAGGCCATCTCGGCCGGCGACGGCTACGAGCAGCAGGTCGGCGACCTCGCCACCCGCCGGGTCACGGTCGAGGAGGCCGTGCGGATGATCACGACGGCGGACGTCCGCGACGCCGCCGACATCCTGCGCCCGGTCTTCGACGCGACGGGCGGCCAGGACGGCCGGGTGTCGATCGAGGTCGACCCGCGGCTCGCGCACAACACCGACGCGACGGCCGCCGAGGCCAAGCAGCTCGCCTGGCTGGTGGACCGGCCGAACACGCTGATCAAGATCCCGGCCACCAAGGCGGGCCTCCCCTCGATCACCGAGACGATCGCGCTGGGCATCAGCGTCAACGTCACGCTGATCTTCTCGCTGGAGCGCTACCGCGAGGTCATGGACGCCTACCTGGCGGGCCTGGAGAAGGCGAAGGCCAACGGCCTGGACCTCTCCAAGATCCACTCGGTGGCGTCCTTCTTCGTGTCCCGCGTGGACACCGAGATCGACAAGCGGCTCGACGCGATCGGCACCGACGAGGCCAAGGCCGCCAAGGGCAAGGCCGGCGTGGCCAACGCCCGCCTGGCCTACGAGGCGTACGAGCAGACGTTCTCGGGCGAGCGCTGGGCCGCCCTCGACAAGGCGCAGGCCAACAAGCAGCGTCCGCTGTGGGCCTCGACCGGCGTGAAGGACCCGTCCCTCAAGGACACCCTCTACGTCGACGAGCTGGTCGCGCCCGGCACCGTCAACACCATGCCGGAGGCCACCCTGGAGGCGACCGCCGACCACGGTGAGATCCGCGGCAACTCGATCGCCGGCACGTACGAGCAGTCGCGCGCCGAGCTGGACGCGGTGGCGAAGCTGGGCATCTCCTACGACGACGTCGTGGAGCTGCTGGAGAAGGAGGGCGTCGAGAAGTTCGAGGCCTCCTGGAACGACCTGCTCAAGTCCACCGAGGCCGAGCTCAAGCGCCTCGCTCCCGCGGAGGTCTAGAACCTTGTCGAGCAGCAATCCGCTGCGTGACGCCCAGGACCGACGGCTCCCGCGTATCGCGGGGCCGTCGGGGCTGGTCATCTTCGGCGTCACGGGCGATTTGTCCCGTAAAAAGCTCATGCCCGCCGTGTACGACCTCGCCAACCGGGGGCTCCTGCCGCCGGGCTTCTCGCTCATCGGCTTCGCCCGCCGTGAGTGGGAGGACGAGGACTTCGCGGCCGTCGTCCACGACGCGGTCAAGGAGCACTCCCGGACCCCGTTCCGCGAGGAGGTCTGGCAGCAGCTCGCCCAGGGCATGCGGTTCGTCCAGGGCACCTTCGACGACGACACCGCCTTCGAGCAGCTGCGCGCCACCGTGCAGGAGCTCGACCAGTCGCAGGGCACCGGCGGCAACTTCGCGTTCTACCTGTCGGTGCCGCCGAAGTACTTCCCCACCGTCGTCCAGCAGCTGAAGAAGCACGGCCTGGCCGACCAGCCCGAGGGCTCCTGGCGGCGCGCGGTCATCGAGAAGCCGTTCGGCCGCGACCTGGAGTCCGCCCGCGAGCTGGACTCGATCGTGCACGACGCGTTCGCGCCCGACCAGGTCTTCCGGATCGACCACTACCTGGGCAAGGAGACCGTCCAGAACATCCTGGCGCTGCGCTTCGCCAACCAGATGTTCGAGCCGGTCTGGAACCGCTCCTACGTCGACCACGTGCAGATCACGATGGCCGAGGACATCGGCATCGGCGGCCGGGCCGGCTACTACGACGGCATCGGCTCCGCCCGCGACGTCATCCAGAACCACCTCCTCCAGCTGCTCGCGCTGACCGCGATGGAGGAGCCCGCCTCCTTCGGCGCCGACGCCCTGGTGGCGGAGAAGGCCAAGGTCCTCGGCGCCGTCAGGCTCCCCGCCGACCTCTCCGCCGGCACCGTGCGCGGCCAGTACGCGGCCGGGTGGCAGGGCGGCGAGAAGGTCATCGGGTACCTGGAGGAGGACGGGATCGACCCCAAGTCGAAGACCGACACCTACGCCGCGATCAAGGTCGGGATCGACAACCGCCGCTGGGCCGGCGTCCCCTTCTACCTGCGCACCGGCAAGCGGCTGGGCCGCCGGGTCACCGAGATCGCGGTCGTCTTCCAGCGCGCCCCGCACTCCCCCTTCGACCACACGGCGACGGAGGAGCTCGGGCAGAACGCGATCGTCATCCGTGTCCAGCCCGACGAGGGCATCACGGTCCGCTTCGGCTCCAAGGTGCCCGGCACCTCGATGGAGATCCGGGACGTGTCCATGGACTTCGCCTACGGCGAGTCGTTCACGGAGTCCAGCCCCGAGGCGTACGAGCGGCTCATCCTCGACGTGCTGCTCGGCGACGCGAACCTGTTCCCGCGCACCGAGGAGGTCGAGCTCTCCTGGAAGATCCTCGACCCGATCGAGGCGCACTGGGACAAGCACGGCAAGGCGGCCCAGTACGAGGCCGGCACGTGGGGACCGGCCGAGGCGGACGAAATGCTCGCACGAGACGGACGGAGCTGGCGCCGGCCATGAAGATCGACCTCACGGAGACCACCTCCAGCAAGATCAACAAGGCCCTGGTCAGGGGCCGCCGCGCCGTCGGCACCCCGGCCGTCGGCATGGTGCTCACCCTCGTCATCGTCACCGACGAGGAGAACGCCTACGACGCGCTCAAGGCCGCCAACGAGGCGTCCAAGGAGCACCCCTCGCGCACCCTGGTCGTCGTCAAGCGGGTCTCCCGCTCGCCGCGCGACCGCGCGAAGGCGCGCCTCGACGCGGAGATCCGGGTCGGCGCGGACGCCGGCACCGGCGAGACGGTCGTCGTACGGCTGTACGGCGACATCGCCGACCACGCCCAGTCGGTCGTCCTGCCGCTGCTGCTCCCGGACGCGCCCGTCGTGGTCTGGTGGCCGGTCAACGCGCCGCTCGACCCGGCGAAGGACCCGCTCGGCGCGCTCGCCCAGCGGCGGGTCACCGACACCTACGCCGCCGAGGACCCGATCCACGAGCTGTCCGAGCGCAGCGCCGTCTACACCCCCGGCGACACGGACCTGGCGTGGACCCGGATCACCCCCTGGCGCTCGATGCTCGCCGCCGCGCTCGACCAGAAGCCCTGCCGGGTCTCGGCGGTCGAGGTCGAGGGCGAGGAGTTCAACCCGAGCTGCGAGCTGCTCGCCATGTGGCTCGCCGTCCGGCTCGGCGTCCCCGTCACGCGCTCGGCGTCCGCGGGCCCCGGCCTCACGGCCGTCCGGCTGACGACGGACCACGGCGCGATCGTCCTGGACCGCGCGGACGGCTCGCTCGCCACGCTGTCCATCGAGGGCCAGCCCGACCGGGCCGTCGCGCTCAAGCGCCGTGAGACCGCGGAGCTGATCGCGGAGGAGCTGCGCCGGCTCGACCCGGACGACACCTACGCGGCCGCGCTGCGCTTCGGCGTGGACCGGCTGGCGGCGGCGGGCTCCGGTGCGCCGAAGCAGGCGGAGGAGACCGCGCCGAAGGCGGAGGAGGCGTCCGACGCCGACGCGGCCCCCGCCAGGAAGCCGGCGCGCAGGACCGCGTCCTCGGCCCGCAAGGCGGCCGCCAAGTGACGACCGTCCCCCAGGTGGTCGTCCACCGCGACAAGGACCTGATGGCCCGGGCCACCGCGGCCCGGCTCATCACCCGGATCGTCGACGCGCAGGCCTCCCGCGGCTCCGCGTCGGTCGTCCTGACCGGCGGCCGCAACGGCAACGGCCTGCTGGCCGCGCTCGCCGACGCGCCGGCCAGGGACGCGGTCGACTGGTCCCGGATCGACCTGTGGTGGGGCGACGAGCGCTACCTCCCCGACGGCGACCCCGAGCGCAACGTCACCCAGGCCCGTCAGGCCCTGCTGGACGCCGTCCCGCTCGACCCGGCGCGCGTGCACGCCGTGCCCGCGTCCGACGACGCGCGGTACGCCGACGCCGACGAGGCGGCGGCGGCGTACGCCGAGGAGCTGGCCGCCGCGGCCGATCCCTCGGACCACGGTCCCGTCCCCACCTTCGACGTCCTCATGCTCGGCGTCGGGCCCGACACCCATGTCGCGTCCCTCTTCCCCGAGCACCCGGGCGTCCGCGAGCGGGAGCGAACCGTGATCGGCGTCCACGGGGCGCCCAAGCCCCCGCCCACCCGCGTCTCCCTCACGCTCCCCGCGATCCGCGCGGCGCGCGAGGTGTGGCTCCTCGCCGCGGGCGAGGACAAGGCGGCGGCGGTGTCCATCGCCCTCGGCGGCGCGGGCGAACTCCAGGCCCCCGCCGCAGGCGCCTACGGCCGCACCCGCACCCTCTGGCTCCTCGACGAGCCCGCGGCCTCCAAGCTCCCACCGGACCTGTACGCCTGACGGCGCCCCGCCCCGGTACACCTCCACCACGAGGTGCACCGGGGCGGACGCGTGCTGGGGCCAAAAAACCAGCCCGGCCGGCGAGCGGTGCCCAAAACCTTCCAGCCCGACCGGCGAGCGATGGCCCAAAAACTTCAGCCCCACCGGCGAGCGATGGCCCAAAAACTTCAGCCCGACCAGCGAGCCGTGGCCAAAAAACTTCAGCCCGGCCGGCGTTTGAGGCCACCGGGCGGAGCCCGGTACCCGCGGCGCAGCCGCGAATCCCCGCCGCCGGCCGCCCTAGGCCCCCGCACCCGCGACCGTCCGGTCGATCGCCCCCGCGAGGAACGCACGGACCGCGTCCGCGCGCCACGCGGGGTCGAGGCCGGCCCCGGCCCCCTCGTAGCGGCGGCGGCGGACGTCCTCGACGACCTCCGCCGGCGCCCCGAGCGCGGGGAGGACCTCCAGCGCCTCGCGCTTGGTGATCATGCGGCCCTCCCGCAGGGTGACCCCGCCGCGCGCCAGGGTCAGCAGGCCGAGGTCGACCCACACGTCCCGCAGCCACAGCTCCGCGTGGTCGAGCGCGGGCCGCCAGTACCCGCCGAGGTCCCGCAGCACGTACGCCCGCAGCTGCCGGTCGCTGACCGGCGGCAGCACCTCCTGCGGCGCCCGCCCGTAGAGCACCCGCGCGCACGTCAGCAGCTCACGCCGGGCCACCGGCGTCACCGGCCGCCGGAACAGCTCCTCGTACGCCCAGGTGGCGTGCTGCCGCTCCGCGTCCGCCGCCTCCCCGGCCGTCAGGTAGGCGCAGTGCAGCAGCGGCACGAGCGGCGAGAACCCCGCGAGCCCCTGGTGCACGCCGGCGATCCGCCGCTCGGCGTCGGGCGTGATCTCCTCGCCGACCACCGCGACCAGGTCCAGGTCGCTGCGCCCCGCCACGTAGTCCCCCGCCCCGAGCGACCCGTGCGCCCACAGCGCCTCGACGGGCACGATGGCCCGCAGTTCGGTGAGGAAGCAGGCGAGCAACTCGGTGGTGGCGAAATCTCTCATCGAGTCCTTCCTTCTTGGGTACCCCCGGCTTCAGCCGGGGGAGGAAACGAAGCTTCCGCAGAGCACGGCGGTGGTCGCCGGCCCACCGCTGAGGCGGACCGGCGACCAC
>NZ_JBHWZH010000190.1:0-9068 GCF_042728285.1 Streptomyces sp. NPDC060194
AGCTAGGGTCGGCCCTTCGGGCCGTAGCCCTCCGCTTCGCTTCGGGCTAGTAAGAGCGTGGTGGGATCGCTGCGCTCTCCCACCCTTCGCGCTGCGCGCGAAGCAGCGATCCGTGCCGCTGCGCGGCACGGCCGCTCCCGCTCCGCGTGAGCGGAAGCGGGTCGCTGCGCTCCCCGCACGGCCAGCCTCTGGCCTGCTCGTGGCCTCCGCTGCGCTCCAGTCTTGCTGCGCGAGGCGCGGGGAAAGACCTGAGGCTCAAGCGGCGAGGGTGGCACGGCCTGTAGGGCGGGTGCACTCTCCCTACCTGGGGGGATTCGCGCTCCATACGTGGGTGCTTCAAAGTGGAATACGGATGAATACTGGATCAGTGACTCTGCCCCGCTGCACACGTGCCGGGCGGCGTGTGATCTTCAGCGGGGTGCGGTGGTGTCCCTGGCCCCGGGCGACGGGATGTCGGAGCGGTGCAATGGATGCCTGGGCTACGAGGAGGAGTCGCGCGCCGAGCGTGAGCGCGAGGGGCACGAGCAGGGAAAGACCCGCCGTCCGTCCGGGTGTTGGGGAGGCTCCCACGGCGTCAGGGTCCTCCGGTGCGACTTCGTGATCTGTCCGGTTGCCGGCGCCCTTTTGCCTGGCAGTCCTGCCCGGGTGCCTGACGGGGGGTGTCTCCGGTCGTCGGGGCGAGTACCGGTGTTCGCAGCTGGCGGCGCCAAGGAGGACATAGCCGCGCTCCTCGCATCTGCCATGCTGGCCTTTCTCGGAGAGACGGGGAACGCGTGACCGAGCCGATCGGCGGATGGATCTGGGGCCGCAACCTGCGGACCTTCCTTGAACTGCTGTCCCGCTACGCCGGATACACCTTCGACGAAACCGATTGGGAAACCATCGAAGCCGGCATCCAGAACACCGACGATGAAGCACCCGACGGCTGGTACTCCTACCCCCTCGTCGGCACACACGCCACCTTGGAGGTCACCCTCGCCCACGCAGTCGGCGGCGAGGAAGTGTCCATCAAGGTCACAGGAGCCAAGACACCCGAACCCACGCTTCGCACCGACACACTCCTAGCCGCCCTCGCCACCGTCTGACCACCAACTCGCACCAGGTAGCAGGTAGCAGCATCTGCCACATCCCCGCCGAGGCTGCCCAAAGCAAAGCGCGCGGTCCACGGAGCGCTGGCACGCCGTGTGGGGCCTCCGGCGACGTATGTCGCAATGGCTGACCACCCACCCCAAGGGGCGGCGCGGTCCGAGGACATCGGCGATCAGGGAGGGCAGGGGCAGGCGCTCGGTCGATACCCGGCTGCAATCCGCGCCGTCGACCAGGCGGACGTGGTCCCGCGAGGGGGGCGCACCCACATGGAATAGGTCGCGGCCTCCACCTCTTCGGCATCGACGGGGCCGGGGTTGCGGTAGAGCGGCACCACGACCCGGTACCGCCACCCATCAGCCGTCTCCCGCCGGGCGAGGAGCGCGGCCGTCAGCTCCTGACCGTCGAGCAGCACCAGCACCACAAGCGGCACGGGCACGCACTGCTCGACGGGAACCGGGGGCGTCATGCCCTACCGGAGGCGTCCGCGTGATCCTCACCCGAGGCCGGAAACGACATCCCTCCACCGGAGGCGCGCCCCGTCGCGGACGCCGTGGACGGTCGCGGCGGGCCGGGAAGGGGCGTCGTGAGCGGATGGAGGCCCGGAGGTCAGCTCCTCGGCTGGGCTCCCGCAGCCAACGCCGCGCGGTGCTTCCGCCGTCGACGGCTTTGGATCACGGCGTTCGGCACGTTGAACAGCGCCGCTCCGAGCTGCAACCACGAAAGCCAATATCGAGGCCCGTGATCGACGAGGTTGAGGACGAATGCGCTTGAGAAGACCACGATGACGACCCACGCCGCCCAGAACGCGTAGTGCATCGCGCGCGCTCGATCGGCGGGCAGGGGATACGACTCTCCTTTGATCCTCACGTGCGCCCAGTACCCCAGGAAGTTGCGCTGACCCATCTCGGAAGCGCGCTGCACAGTGCGGTGGTCAGCCGGTCGCCTGCACCTCGTCCATCAGGAGACGCAGGGTCAGGGAGTGCTTCGCGGGCGGCAGCGCGTCGAGGGCCGCGCGGGCGTAGGCGGTGCCGCCGGCCACGTCGCCGGAGCGGGCGAGCATGAGACCACGGTGCATCTCCAGGTGGGTCGCGAACCGGGGCAGCGCGGCGGGCAGCTCGGCGCGCGCGGCGTCCTGCGCGGCGACCGCGCCGGCCTCGTCACCGAGCCGGGCGAGGAGCAGCGAGCGGAAGACGTTGACCCGCCAGTGGGGGACGGCGTAGTCGCTGGTCTGCTCGGAGGAACCGACCGCGTCGAAGACGCGCTGCCCGCGCTCTGCGAGGGTCCGGGCGCGGTCGTGGTCCCCGCGTAGGGCAGCGGAGTGCGCGGCCCCGTAGAGGGCGTTCAGGAGCCCTAAGGACGGCTTGGCGGATATGGCCATGGCCTGAGCCGCGAACAGGTCGGCCGTCCCGAGGGCGGCCCCCTCGTACCCGAGGGCGATGGCAGCCCGCCCCCGCACCCACACGCGCGCCTCGTCGTCGCCGGACCGGTCGGCCGCATCGGCGGCCATCCGGTACCACGAGACCGCCTTCGTGCCGTCCGAGCCGGGGAACGTCTTCGCGTAGAGGGTCATCAGCCGGGCGGCCACGGACCACGACCGCGGCTCGTCCAGCTGCTGCTGCACAGCGACGAGTTCCCCGGCGATGCGCCGTTGGACGTCGGCGGCGCCCAGGCTCATGTACTCGGTGCCGTAGGTGGTCAGCTTCGCCTCCCACTCCTCCGTGGACGGGCCGCCCCGCAGACGCGCGGAGAAACCGGCGGCCAACAGGTCGGAAGCGACCACGGGCGCTATCGCGGTCGCGGCGACGTCGGACAGGAACGTGCGGCGCAGCATCTCACCTTCAAGGACGGCTAGGGGCGTGTCGAGGACGGCGGACAGGCACCGGAGGTAGAACGCGCCGGGGGTGATCTTCCCGCGCTCCCACCGGCTCACGTACTCCCGGTCGAGGCCCGTACCGAACGCGTCATTGATCGCCGACGCCAGCCGCCCTTGGCTCCAGCCACGCGCCGTGCGGAGATCCCTGATCAGAGGTCCGATGGCCATGCACCCATCTTGCCCCTACCCCTGCCCCTAGACGTGTCAAGTGCGTGCCACCGAACCCGACTTGCCCCTAGGAATGCCCCTAGCCGGTCGCCCGAGCGTGCCGAAACGTAGACGCATGGAGAGGCATCAGACGACGCAGGACCCCCCGCCGGTGACGCTCACGAACGCGCCGGCCACCGACCCCGCACCCGTCGCCGGGTGCGCACTGTGCGCCAATCTCGCCATACAACGCACGCGGGCCCGAGCGACCGGGGACGGTAGCCGGGTGAGCGACTGCAACGTGAGGCTCCGCCGGCACCTGAAGGGCCACCCATGAGCCGGGGCATCATCGACGACCCGGACGGCCCGTACGCGAACTCCCCCGCAGGGTGGTGGACGGCCTACGGCGGGGCGCTGCACGTCCCCACCGGCAACCTGTACTTCCCCCCGGGCACACACCCGCCGTGCCCCTTCCCCTGCCGGACGTGCGACGAGATAGCGACGACCCCGCGCGCCTCCGCGGTGCCGCTTCCGCTCTCCTTACGGAAGGACTCGTAAATCTGGGCAAGGTCGCACATGAACCTCACCTCCAGCTTCTGCTGCGGGCGCTGCTGAGACTGCGCGGCAGGGCGCCGCGGTGCCCCAGCCTCCGTACGCGCGGGAGCCTCGCGCGGCAGTTCCGCGAGCCTGCGGACCGGCTGCCGGACGGGGGCCGCCTTCCGGGCCGGCGGCTGTGCTATCGACTTCCGGACGAGCGTCATGCGCGGTCGCGGGGCCGGCTTCCGCGCGGTCGGCGTTCTGACCGTCAAGAGGCAGGGGCGTCCCCGACCGGGTGTGCCTCACGGCCCCGTGCCCGCTCGCCCTTGGCGTGCTTCTTCGTGGTCTTCTTCGCCGGGGCATCGTCAGAGGCCATGGCGCCGGGAGTGCTCTCGCCGGAAACCTACGCAGCCAAGCTCCCTTACTCCGCCGGCTGGTCTTCCGTGCTCTTCGCTGGCAGCACGATCCGACGGCCCTTGATCTCCGCGGTCTCGTTCAGGCGGTCCAGTTGGAGGTAGTGAACGTTGCGCATGTGCTGGGCGTCTGCTTCGAAGTCACTCTCGTTCACCGGCCGGCGCTTCGTCTTGATCAGGCCGGCCCTGGCCAGCTCACGGAGTCCCTTGCTTCGGGTGTCTTCGCTGAGTGCGAACCGGGTGTCCGCCTGGAGCGGGCTGAACCACAGCGCCTTCTCGCCCAGGCCTCCGGTCTCGGCGAGAAGGATCAGGAACATCGCGACCCCAGCCCCGGACAGCATCGCAATGTGACCGCGAGTCCAGAACGTCTGAGGAACCTGGAAGTACCGGTTGACCACAGCACCCATGTCCGTAAGACCCACGATGCCGACCCCACGGGCACTGTTCTCTTTCTCTTTCTTCGCCGCAGCGCCCGGCGCGACCCACGGCGCACCGGTTCCGGTCTCGGAGAGCACCGTGACTAGGTTTTGCCGCCCCGTCCTGGTGACGCTGATGAACTTGTTCTGTTCCAGCCACGCGTGGGCATCGCTGATGCGCCGGGCCCCGGCGGTTCCCGGGTCGTCCAGGCCGAGGAGCGTGGCCCAGGCGCTGTGCCGGACGGACAGCTCACGAGCGTCATCATCACGCTGGAGCCACAGATAGCTGAGGAAAAGCTTTAGCCGTACATGACCGCCCCGGCCGCCCCCACGGAGCATCCGCGCCAGCGGCGGCGGTTCATCCTGGAGTGACGCCCGCTCCACGAAGCTGTAGCGAACTTGAGCACGCCGCCGGCCCCGACGCGCGGCGTTCTCCGCCATCTTCAGGGTGACCGCGTCCGGGCCCCGCGGTGGGATACGGCGAACGACTTTCGGCGCTTCCGGTTCCTGCATCGGGTCTCCCGCAGTTAGCTAGTAGGAAGTTAAGTTTCATAGAGTACCGTAGTGCCGGGTTCTGCGGCCTATCCTCCCCGGCGCTAAGGTGGGCCCAGTGAGGGTCTGTAGCGTGTCTCTCCCTACGCAAGGGTGGGGTGGCGGTTCGACGCTAGCGCGTCACTGGTCAGGAAGATTCTTGCCAATCCGCAGACTCCGTGCCAACAATGGACGCAGGACAAGCTGCGAGGCGGCAGGGAGAGGTGGTGCCCCTCACTCCTGAAGCTTCAGGAGCTTCGTCCAGGCAAGTTCAGAGGCCGAAGGCGGTCGTCCCTTAGGAACGGGTTTCGGCCAGAAGCCGCTGGGTGAGGTAAGTACGCGAGGTTGTGCCCCTCGTTCCTCCCCACTGAACGACCCTGCACGAAGGCCCCGGGTGGCTACTTGCCCGGGGCCTTCGTCGTGTTCCAACGTGCTGCGATGGACTCCACAGACGGCGATCTCTGTGGTGCAAGGGCTCACCTGCTTGCATCGCGCACCGAGGCTCACGGCCGGCTGTCACGAGGCGGGGATGAGCCGCTGCAGGCTCTCGCCGGGCAAGCGGGTGACGGCCGGCGCGCGCCTCCCGCCCCTCCCCCGGTAGGCGGCGACGACGTCGGCCGGCTGCGGCGCGATCCTCGCCCCCAGGTACCGCACGGCGTCCCCGGTCGGCGGGGTCGCCGTCGACTGGACGTCGGCCCGCGTCGGGGCGGTCCGCCACCCCCACCGCTCGTCCCACACCAGGGCCGCCGCGGACTCGCCGGCGGCCAGCGGCACGGCGAGCGAAGCGGCGCCACGGACAGGGGCGAGGACGTCCGGCGGGCCGCCGGCGGCGGCCCCGAGCAGCCCGGTCACCTCCAGGACGTAGGCACGGGCCTCCTCGGCCCGGCGCAGGCCCTGAGCGGCCGCCAGCGCGGCGCTCGCCGCCTGCCCGGGGAACCGCAGCCGCCGGGTCACGTCGGCGGCCGTGAGGGACGGCTGAGCGGCCAGGAGCGGCCCGACCGCTTCCGCCCGGAGTGCGGCGAGGGTGCGGGTCGCGGTGTCGGGGTGGACGCCGATGACGTCGGCGGCGGCCGCCGCAGTAACGGCCGGGTCCAGGTCGAGGAGCTGCGCGAGGCGCGGCCGGATCTCCTCCCGGGGCAGGAGGTCGCCCGTCCCGCGCGGCCGACCGCCCCGGACCCGCTTCCCCGCGTCCCCGGGCCGGGCGGCGGACCACTCCTCGAGTACGGCACGGGGCCAGTGCTCCACCCCGCCCACGACCCGCACGGCCGCCCGCAGCGCGGTCTCGTGCCGGTACCCGCCGAACGTCCCCACGCTGATGTTCAGAAGGTCGGCGGCTTCCGCGCGGTCGAGGAGGTCGGCCGGGGAGTCCTCCCTGATGACGCTTCTTGAAAATCCCCACCTGCCGCTCAGTAGTCCCCAAACCTGCTCACCTTGATTCCCCATCTGCGCCAGCACGTGCCACCGGCCCCGGGCGATGGCTTGATCGTGCGCACTAGGGTGCCGGGAAGGGAGATGAGCCGCCGGGGAGGAACGAGCGTTGAAGGTCATCGAGCATGAACTGTCATCCCCGTGGGAGGCGGTGCTGTACGAGCCTTCCGCGGACAGTACGAGCGGTGTCGTCGTGCTCGCCGGCTCGAGCGGCCGCGTGGACCGGCAACGCGCTCGCCTTCTCGCGGAGCAGGGCATCCTGGCCCTGGCCATCCGATGGTTCGGCGGCGCGGGGCAGCCAGCGGGTATCTGCGAGGTCCCCCTGGAGACTTTCGTCGCTGCCGTGGACCTGCTCAAGGAGTACGGGGTTGCCCGCGTCGGCATGCTCGGTGTCTCCAAGGGTGCCGAGGCCGCGTTGCTCACAGCAGTTCACGACCCGCGCGTTGACGCGGTAATGGCTGTGTCGCCGACCTCCCTGGTTTGGTGCAACATCGGGCCCGGACTCGACGGACAGCACCGTCCGTATCGCTCCTCCTGGACCTGGCGAGGGCGCCCTCTGCCGTTCATCCCCCTTGACGACTCCTGGCAGCAGGCTCATCAGGCGGATGGCCCGCGGGCAATCCGTGGCTGGTACGAGCTGAGCGAACGGACCTTCGCGCGGTGCCTGGACGCTGCTGCGATCCCGGTGGAGAAGGCGCGCGCCGACCTGTTGCTCGTCGCGGGCGCCGACGACAAGATGTGGTCTCCCCTGCGGTATGCCGAACAGCTGGCCGCACGCCGTCGCGCCGCTGGCGCCCCAGTCCGCTTGATCTCCCGCAACGACGCCGGACACCTACCCCGCTTCCCCGGCGAGGGGGGGCGCCCCGCCCTCCAAAACTTTCCTGTATGGGGGAACAGCCCACGGCGACAGGCTCCTCGGCGGCGCAGCTTGGGCAGCCCTTATACACAGACTCGATCCGGCTGCCGAAGCAGCGAGCGACTGAGAACCGGTCGACCAAGACGGCGCGATCAAGCGGTAGTCGCTCTGTGGCCCCAATGCAAAGGCTGATCGTTCAACGAACCGGGGACTGCGAGCGGGCCTGGGGAATTTCAAGAAGCCCCATCAGCCTCGGCGATCGTGTGTTCCACCTGCTGGAATTCACGTTCCAGGAAAGCCCGCACGGCTCGGTGGTGGCAGACGAGGACCAGCCGGACCCCGGTGGGGTCTGTACGGTGATGCGGCGGACCTCCTGACTCCGGGTCCGCTCCAGCTCGCGCGGGCAGACGTTCGCGGCGAGCGTCTTGCCGAGACCAGCCGGGCCGTGGAGGTACATCATCGCCGTGGCCTCGATCGTGTGGCGATGTTCTCCCGGGCCGCCACGGCTTCCGCGGCTGTGAGGGCGCCCAGGCGCTGGTCAGGTGTGGGAGTGGTGGCCGGGGCGAAGCGCTGCCGACGCAGGGTCTTCGCCTTCTTCACGTCCTCGCGTAGGTGGCGGGCCCGCACGGTGCGGGCGCGGCGCAGCTCGTCGAGCTGTGCCGGCGAGGTGGGCGGTGCCGAGGTGGCGGCCCGGCCGGGTCGCAGACCTCGATCTCATGGACCCGCGTGCTCGCCTGCGGTCAGGTCACGGTGCACCGCACGCAGGAGCGTCGACAACGACGGCGCCGGATCCAGCAGCGGCACCGACTCCGTCGGCGCACCGCCCGGAACGGCGAGGGCACCAGCCGTTCGGTACGGCGGTCCGGCGGACACCCGGCACCGAACCCATGGGGTCTGCCGAGGCGAGGCCGCGCCCGCTGGGCCGCTTCAGGCATGTGCCGTCGTCCGGGGAGTGTCGGCTTGGGGAAGCAGGACTGGACGGCCGGGCAGGGGCCGGCCGTCCGAAGGTATCCCGCTGCACGTCACCGCGCCGTCTACTCCGCGGTGACGACGGCCGCGATGAGGGAGGAGCGGGAGGCGCCCGGGGGGACCTGGTCGAGGTACTGGGTGCACTCCTCGTCGACGTAGAGGCCGACGGGGTGGGGGCTGTTGTTGACCACCGAGCGGGCCGGGACGGTGGGGGCGCAGCCCCCGGCGAGCGGGGCGCGGAGTTGGGGGGTGCCCCGGAAGCCGGGCAGCTCGTAGAAGCAGACCTGCCCGGTGGGGCAGGAGGCCGCCGGATCGGCGGCGGAGGCCGGGGCGGCAACGGCGGTGAAGGTGAGGGCGACAGCGGCGGCCGCGAGGACGGGGTGCTTCATGGGGGACTCCTGGGGAGGGGAAGGGGCGGGCGAGGAGGGTTCAGGACCGGGTCCAGCCGCGGAGGGCGGGGGAGGCGAGGACCGCGTCGAGTTCGCGGTCCGCTGCAGGGGCGCTCAGGGAGGCGGGGGCGGTGAGGGAGAACGACGCCGTGGTGTCGGTGTACTCCAGAAGGGAGGCCTCCCATCCCTGCGGGAGAAGGGCGATCAGGCGGACGGCCGCCGTCTCGGCGGCCGCGCCGGAGCCGGCCTCCTCGGTGCGCTCGATCCGCAGGCTGAGGGTGGTGGTCATGGCGGCGCTCCAAACGGGAGGTACGGGGGCGGGGGCCGGGCCGCCCCCCCCCCCCCACCCGTGGGGGCCCGCGGGGGGGGGGGGGGGCGGCCGCGAGGGGGGGGGCCCGGACGGGCGGGGGGGCAACACCC
>NZ_JBHWZH010000191.1:0-8966 GCF_042728285.1 Streptomyces sp. NPDC060194
CCACGGGCGAACCCGCCACCGCAGCCTCGGAGTTGATCTCCACCCTCACGCATCCTCCCCCTGAAGGCCTTCGTGAAGCGGAGATCATGCCCCGGTCTCGGTCGCGGCCGCCGCCGGCTTCGTCGCCCTGCTCTCCGCCGCCAACATGGCCGGGCGGATCGGCTGGTCGAGTTCGTCGATGCGGGCGGTCGAGGGGCCGCGGCGGCGGCTCAGGGCGCGGGCGGTGAACTCGGCCTCGCGCAGGACGCGTTGGACGTTGCCCCAGGTCAGCAGGGCGATGTCGGCGTCGGGCCAGCCGCGGGTGAGGAGTTCGGCGATGAGGTGGGGGTACGCGGCGGCGTCCGGGAGGCCGTCGGGGTGGGGGCGGCCGGTGTCGTAGCCGCCGGAGAGGCCGACGGCGTGCGGGCCGGCCAGCGCGCGGACGTGGTCGAGGTGGTCGGCGACGTCGGCCAGGCGGGGGCCGGTGCGGTCCGCGGCGAAGCCGACCATGCACAGGCCGCGCGCCGCGCCGAGCGCGGCGAGGACGTCGTCGGGGACGTTCGCCGGGTGGTCGGTCAGCGCGCGGGCGCCGGAGTGGGCGAACAGGACGGGGGCCTTCGCGGCGGCGAGGACGGCGTACGTCGTCTCCTCGGTCGCGCCGGAGAGGTCGACGAGCATCCCGCAGCGGTTCATCTCCCGCACCACCTCGACGCCGAAGCGGGTGAGCCCGCGCCCGTCGCGGGTCCAGCGGGCCCCGGCGAGGGTGAGGCTGTGCACGCCGAGGTCGCGCAGTGCGCGCAGGGTGCCGAGCGAGTCGCCGATCGCCGCGGCCGGGGCGGGCCCGAGGAACGAGGCGACGCGGCCGCGGGAGCGGGCGTCGGCGGCGTCCTCCGCGGTGCGGGCGATGAGGAAGCCCTCGGAGTGGCTGCGGACCAGGGCCTGCACGCGGTCGATCCGCTCCAGCGTGCCGCCGACCGCGCAGTCGTCGGCGTCGGTGTCGTCGTCCGCGCCCCGCGGTGCGGGGTGCGCGGTGTGCAGCGACCAGAACTGGGCGCCGACGCCGCCTGCGCGGAGGCGGGGGAGGTCGGTGTCCAGGGCGCTCTCGCCCAGTTCTATGTCGTACCAGGGCAGCGAGTGCAGGGCGCGGGCGAGGCCGTTGAAGCCGTCGGCGACGGGGTGGGCGGCGAGCAGCGTGCGGGCCCGGGCGAGGGGGTCGTCCTGCTGCGCGCGGCCCTCCGGCGCGCCCTCGGGCGCGGAGGTGGGGCCGACGCCGGCCGCCTCCGGTTCCGGGGGGAGGAGAGAGGTGGCGGTCCGGGAAGTGGGGGCTGTGTCGGCCATGGAGCGGCTCCGGTTTAAGGCAAATGGGCTACGTCCACCGTGACACGCAGGCACTCCTCCCTCACGGTGCGTGGAGCCGAACGGGTGACGGGCCGTTATCCGTCCAGCTCCTCCAAGGTCGCGTTGGACGGCCCCCGGACCGCCTGCTCCGCCCGGGCGACGTCCTCCGCCGCGCGCAGCGCGCGGACCGGGTTGTGCCAGGTCAGCTTGGCGAGGTCGGCCGACGACCAGCCGCGGCGCAGGAGTTCGGCGATCAGCCGCGGGTAGCCGGAGACGTCGTCGAGGCCGGCCGGGGTGAAGGGGGTGCCGTCGTAGTCGCCGCCGAGGCCGATGTGGTCGACGCCGGCGACCTCGCGCAGGTGGTCGAGGTGGTCGGCGACGGTGGAGACGGTCGCGACCGGCCGCGTGTGCTCGGCCTCGAAGGCGCGGTGGACGGCCATGGCGGCGGGGTCGGTGTCCAGCGGGTGCAGGCCGTGCGCCCGCATGTTGTCCTCGGCGCGGCGGGTCCACTCCCCCGCGTCCGGCAGGACGAACTTGGGCACGAACGTGGCCATGGCGACGCCGCCGTTGGCCGCGAGCAGTTCGAGGACGTCGTCGGGGATGTTGCGCGGGTGGTCGGCGACGGCGCGCGCGGAGGAGTGCGAGAAGACGACGGGCGCGGTGCTCGCGGCGAGCGCGGCGCGCATCGTGGCGGGGGCGGTGTGGCTGAGGTCGACGAGCATGCCGAGCCGGTTCATCTCGCGGACCACCTCGACGCCGAAGCGGCTGAGTCCGCCGACGCCGGGTCCGTCGTCGGTGGCGGAGTCGGCCCAGCGGATGTGGTCGTTGTGGGTCAGCGTCATGTACCGGACGCCGAGGGCGTGCAGCGCGCGCAACGTGGCGAGCGACTCGTTGATGGAGTGGCCGCCCTCCGCGCCCATGAGGGACGCGATCCGGCCCTCGCCGCGCGCCCGCTCCATGTCGTCCGCGGTGAGCGCGCGGGCGAGGTCGGCGGGGTAGCGGGCGAGCATCTGGTCGACGGCGTCGATCTGCTCCAGGGTCGCGCTCACGGCCGCGTCACCGGTCAGGTCGGTGCGGACGTAAACCGACCAGAACTGGGCGCCGACGCCGCCGGCCCGCAGCCGGGGCAGGTCGGTGTGGAGGTGCTCCGACTGGTCGGCGGCGAGGTCGCGCCGGTCGAGGTCGTAGCGCACCTGGCCGCGCAGCGCCCAGGGGAGGTCGTTGTGGCCGTCGACGACGGGGTGCTCGGCGAGCAGGCGCCGGGCCTCGGCGAGGAGGTCAGGGTCGAGGTCGGTCGTCATGTCGTGCTCCGTGTCCGCGGGGAGGTGATGGCCGGGGGGAAGGACGGGAGGGCGGGGCCGCCGTGGGCCCCGCCCTCCCCTCGGGGCATGAGAACGCCGCTCAGCCGCCGAAGCCGAACGAGTCCGTGCCCGCGACCTTCGACCGCAGCCGCTTGCCCTTCTCGGTGGCCTGCTCGTTCAGCTCCTGCAGGAACCCCCGCATCCGCTCCTGGAGGGCCGGGTCGGCCGCGCCCAGGATGCGCGCGGCCAGCAGGCCCGCGTTGCGCGCGCCGGCGACCGAGACGGTCGCGACCGGGACGCCGGCCGGCATCTGCACGATGGACAGCAGGCTGTCCATGCCGTCCAGGTACTTCAGCGGCACGGGCACGCCGATGACGGGCAGCGGGGTGACCGAGGCGAGCATCCCGGGCAGGTGGGCCGCCCCGCCCGCGCCGGCGACGATCGCCTTCAGCCCGCGGCCGGCCGCCTCCTCGCCGTACGCGATCATCTCGCGCGGCATGCGGTGCGCGGAGACGACGTCGACCTCGTAGGGGATGCCGAACTCGTCGAGCGCCCGGGCGGCCTGCTCCATGACGGGCCAGTCGGAGTCGGAGCCCATGACGATGCCGACCAGCGGCTGGGTGGCGCTCATTCCTGAATCGTTCCTCGCAGGTAGTCGGCGGCGTGACGGGCGCGGGCGAGCACGTCGTCGAGGTCGTCGCCGTAGGTGTTGACGTGGCCGACCTTGCGGCCGGGCTTCACGTCCTTGCCGTACATGTGGATCTTGAGCTGCGGGTCGTGCGCCATGCAGTGCAGGTACGCCCGGTACATGTCCGGGTAGTCGCCGCCGAGCACGTTGGCCATGACCGTCCACTTCGCGCGCGGGCGGGGGTCGCCGAGCGGCAGGTCGAGGACGGCGCGCACGTGGTTGGCGAACTGCGAGGTGACCGCGCCGTCCTGGGTCCAGTGGCCGGAGTTGTGCGGGCGCATCGCGAGCTCGTTGACGAGGATCGCGGGCCGGCCCTCGGCGTCGCGGGTCTCGAACAGCTCGACCGCCAGGTGGCCGACGACGCCGAGCTCCTCGGCGATCCGCAGCGCGAGCGCCTGCGCCTCGCCGCCGAGGTCCTCGTCGAGGTCCGGCGCGGGCGCGATGACGGTGTCGCAGACGCCGTCGACCTGGCGGGACTCCACGACGGGGTAGGCGACGGCCTGGCCGTGCGGGGAGCGGACGACGTTGGCGGCCAGCTCCCGCACGAAGTCGACCTTCTCCTCGGCGAGGACGGGCACACCGGCCAGGAACGGGTCGCGGGCCTCGGGGGCGTCGGCGGACCGGACGAACCACACGCCCTTGCCGTCGTAGCCGCCGCGCACCGTCTTGAGGATGACGGGGAAGCCGTCGCCCTCCGCGGCGAACGCGGCGACGTCCGCCGGGTCGCTCACGAGGCGGTGCCGCGGGCAGGGCGCGCCGAGCGCGGTGAGCCGCTCGCGCATCACACCCTTGTCCTGCGCGTGCACCAGCGCGTCGGGCCCGGGGCGGACGGGGACGCCGTCGGCCTCCAGGGCGCGCAGGTGCTCGACGGGGACGTGCTCGTGATCGAACGTGATCACGTCGCAGCCCTGCGCGAAGGCGCGCAGCGTCTCCAGGTCGCGGTGGTCGCCGACCACGACCTCGCCCACGACCTGCGCGGCCGAGTCCTGCGGAGTATCGGACAGAAGCTTGAATCTCAGGCCGAGGGGGATGCCCGCCTCGTGGGTCATGCGGGCGAGCTGACCGCCGCCGACCATGCCGACTACCGGGAACGTCACCCGTCCAGGGTATCGGCCGGCGGCGGCGGGCCGACCGGGCGGCTGGTTAGAGTGGCGCTACCGGGGTGAACCGGGCGCAACCGACGGAGCGGGGCTGAGCGACCACCATGAGTGCACCTGCACCGAAGCCCGGGAGCACGCTCGCGCCCGCGTCCGGGGGCGCGCGGGGCTCGCGGTCCTCCCGGATCTGGCGGGAGGTGGTGAAGTTCGGAGCCGTCGGCGGTCTGGGGCTCCTGGTGAACTTCGCGGTCTTCAACCTGCTGCGGCACACGACCGAACTGCAGGTGGTCCGGGCCGGGGTGATCGCCACCGTCGTCGCCATCGCGTGCAACTACGTGGGCTTCCGCTACTTCACCTACCGCGAGCGCGACAAGACCCGCCGCACCAAGGAGCTCTCGCTGTTCCTGCTGTTCAGCGCCGCGGGCCTGGTGATCGAGAACGGCATCCTGTACGCCGTCACCTACGGCCTCGGCCTCGACACCCCGCTGCAGAGCAACATCGCGAAGTTCGTCGGCATCGGGGTCGCCACCCTGTTCCGCTTCTGGTCGTACCGGACGTGGGTGTTCCGGGCGCTGCCCGCCCGGGAGGCGCTGGCGCAGGCGGAGTCGTTCCTCGACGCCCCCGCGCCGCCGCGCGCCACCGACCGCCGGGCGCCGTAGGACGGACTCAGCGCACGGGCCCCGGCTCCGGCGGGGCGGCCGGGACGCCGTCCTGCCCGGCGTCGTCGCTGGCCCGGGACAGGAACAGCGCGAAGACCGCCGGTTTCGTCTGCAGCATCTCCAGGCGGCCGCCGTCCGCCTCGGCGAGGTCGCGGGCGACCGCGAGGCCGATGCCGGTGGAGTTGCGGCCGCTGATGGCCCGCTCGAAGATCCGCGCCCCGAGGTCGGCGGGGACGCCGGGCCCCTCGTCGGTGACCTCGACGACGAGCTGGTTGCCCGCCACCCGGCTGCGCAGGGCGACGGTGCCGCCGCCGTGCATCAGCGAGTTCTCGATCAGCGCGGCGAGCACCTGGGCGACCGCGCCGGGGGTGCCGACGGCCCGCTGCCCCCGCTTCCCGGAGTGCACGACGGCCCGCCCGGCGCTGCGGTAGGCGGGGCGCCACTCCTCCAGCTGCTGGCGGACCACGTCGTCGAGGTCGAAGGCGACCGCCGAGCCCGTCCGCGGGTCGCGGGAGTTCGTCAGGAGCCGCTCGACGACGTCCGTGAGCCGTTCGACCTGGGCGAGCGCGATCGCCGCCTCCTCGCGGACGGTCGGCAGGTCGTCGGTCGCGGAGATCTCCTCCAGACGCATGGAGAGCGCGGTGAGCGGGGTGCGCAGCTGGTGCGAGGCGTCGGCGGCCAGCCGCCGCTCGGCGGTGAGCATCCGGCCGATCCGCTCGGCCGAGCCGTCCAGGACGTCGGCGACCCGGTCCAGCTCGGGGACGCCGTACCGCTTGTGCCGGGGGCGGGGGTCGCCGGAGCCGAGCCGCTCGGCGGTCTCGGCGAGGTCGGTGAGCGGGGAGGCGAGACGGTTGGCCTGCCGGACGGCGAGCAGCGCGGCGGCGACGATGGCCAGCAGGGCCGTGGCCGCGATGATCAGCAGGGTGGCGCCCAGCTCGCGGGTGACCGCGGAGCGCGGCTCCTGGACGGTGACGGTCTCGCCGCGCTCGCCGGTGGCGCTGCCCTCGATCACCTCGCCGTCCGGCGGGGTGCCGATCTCGACGGTGTCGCGGCCGGGGATCTCGACCCGCGCGTACCGGTCGACGCCGAGCTGCTGCCCGAGCACGGTGGTGCTGATCCGCTCGCCGTCGACGATCCGCGCGTCGACGATGCTCGCCAGCCGGGCGGCCTCGTAGTCGACGCGCTCCTGGGCGCTGTTGGTGATGGTCCGGGTCTCGACGAGGACGAGCGAGACCCCGAAGACGGCGATCACGACGAGCACGACGGCGAGCGTGGAGTTGATCAGTCGGCGGCGCATGCGCTGAGGGAACCGTCAGCTCTTCTCGAAACGGAAGCCGACACCCCGGACGGTGGCGATGAAGCGCGGGTTGGCCGCGTCGTCGCCGAGCTTCTTGCGCAGCCAGGAGATGTGCATGTCGAGGGTCTTGGTCGACGACCACCAGGTGGTGTCCCAGACCTCGCGCATCAGCTGGTCGCGGGTGACCACCCGGCCGGCGTCGCGGACCAGGACCCGCAGCAGGTCGAACTCCTTGGCGGTGAGCTGGAGCTCGTCGTCGCCCATCCAGGCGCGGTGCGACTCGACGTCGATCCGCACCCCGTGGGTGGCCGGGGCCTCCTTGTGCTCGGCGGCGCCGCGGCGGAGCAGGGCCCGGACCCGGGCGAGCAGCTCGGCGAGGCGGAACGGCTTGGTGACGTAGTCGTCGGCGCCGGCGTCGAGGCCGACCACGGTGTCGACCTCGTCGGCGCGGGCGGTGAGCACCAGGATCGGGAAGGAGTGCCCCTCGGCCCGCAGCCGGCGGGCGACCTCCAGGCCGTCCATGCCGGGCAGTCCGAGGTCGAGGACGACGAGGTCGACCGCGTCGCGCAGGCCGGCCTCGAGGGCGCCGGGGCCGTCCTCGCGCACCTCGACCTCGTACCCCTCGCGGCGCAGCGCGCGGGCCAGCGGTTCCGAGATGGACGCGTCGTCCTCGGCGAGCAGTACACGGGTCATGGGGTGATGGTAGTCCGCGGGGAACGGGCCGCGGTGGCTGATGGTGCAGGCGACCGATCCGTGGGTGGCATCCTGGTACGGACCTTGGAATCTGCGCGTACGGTTCCGGTTTCACCTGTGATCCATCTCTCAAACCCTTCCAAACGGGTTTTTATGGTCCGTAGAGTGTCCGGGTCGTGCGTGCGCCCCGTCGTGGCCGCGCGCCCCGGCACAGACCTGTAGGTCGGGCCCCCGTCCGCGAGGAAGCGGCAGGGGCGTGGTTCCCGGTACCCCACGTGCCGGTGCCGACCTCCCCCCACCCGGGCGCGTCCGCTCCCCCTGCGAGCAGGGCCGCGGCGCGTCCCGAGCCAGCAAGGAACCCCCATGGCGTCCTCTCTGACGAAGGACTCGTCCGCGCCCCCGCGCGGCGAGAAGACCTTCCTCGGCCACCCCGTCGGTCTGGCCTACCTGTTCCTGACCGAGATGTGGGAGCGGTACAGCTTCTACGGGATGCGCGCCCTGCTCGTCCTGTACCTGTCGGCCGCCGTCGTCGACGGTGGTCTCGGTCTGAACGTCGCCACGGCGACGGCGATCTACTCCGTCTACAACGCCCTGGTGTACCTGCTCGCCCTGCCGGGCGGCTGGCTCGGCGACCGGGTCTGGGGTCCGCGGAAGACCACCGCGGTCGGCGCCGCGGTCATCATGGCCGGCCACTTCACGCTCGCCCTGCCGTGGGCCGGCTCGTTCTACCTCGGCCTCGGCCTGATCGCCGCGGGTTCGGGTCTGCTGAAGGCCAACATCTCCACGATGGTCGGCCACCTCTACCCGGACAAGAACGACCCGCGCCGCGACGGCGGCTTCTCGGTCTTCTACATGGCGATCAACCTCGGCGCCTTCGCCGCGCCGCTGACGATCGGCACGGTCGGCCAGACGGTCAACTGGCACCTGGGCTTCGCGATGGCCGGTGTCGGCATGGCGCTCGGCCTGATGTGCTTCCTGTTCGGCACCCGCCACCTGTCGGCCGAGTCCGACGTCGTCCCCGCACCGGTGTCCGCCGCCGAGAAGGCCGCGCTCTGGAAGAAGGTCGCGCTCTGGACCGGCCTGGCGGTCGTGTTCTACGGCGCCGTCGCCCTCGGCGGCCTGTTCACCGTGAACTGGATGCTGTGGCCGCTGACGATCCTCGGCCTGGCGCTGCCGGTCTGGTACCTGGTCAAGATGAAGCGCGACCCCGACCTGACCGCCACCGAGCAGTCCCGGGTCTCCGCGTACATCTGGTTCTTCGTCGTCGCCGCCATCTTCTGGGGCATCTACGACCAGACCGGCTCCACGCTGACGGTCTTCGCCTCGGACAACACCGCGAACACCCTGTGGGGCTTCGAGTTCCCCTCCAGCTGGTACCAGTCGCTCAACCCGCTCTACGTCATGGCGCTGGCCCCGGTCTTCGCCTGGCTGTGGGTGGCGCTGAACAGGCGCGGCAAGGAGCCGAGCACGCTCACGAAGTTCGCCAACGGCGTCTTCCTGATCGGCCTGTCCTTCTTCGTGATGATGCTCGCGCAGGCGGCCGCCTCCGGCGACGCCAAGGTCACGCCGCTGTGGCTGTGCGGGGTCTACCTGATCCAGACGGTCGGCGAGCTGACGCTGTCCCCGGTCGGCCTGTCGCTCACCACCAAGCTGGCGCCGGAGAAGTACGGCTCCCAGATGATGGGCGTCTGGTTCCTGGCCGTCACCGCCGGCGACTCCGTCATCGCCCTGCTGCAGCTGATCGGCGCGCCGACCGACACCGGGTGGTGGTTCGCGTCCCAGGGCGCGATCGCGGCCCTGGCCGGCATCGCGGTCTTCGTGTTCCGCAAGAAGGTGCAGCCGATGATGGCGGGCGTCCACTAGGACGTCCCGTGCCCCGCCCGCACGCGAAAGGACCGCCGCACCGAAGAGGTG
>NZ_JBHWZH010000192.1:0-8902 GCF_042728285.1 Streptomyces sp. NPDC060194
AAGCGGCGGCGGGGCCGGGCGTCGGCGCGGTTCAGGGGCCGGTCGCCTCCCACAGCCCCCGCATGTACCCCACCGCGTAGAGCCGGCCCAGCGTCTCGTACCCGGGGCGCTCGTCGGTCTCCCCGTCCAGGGTGGGGACGTGGTCGGAACGCATGGGGCCCTCGAAGCCGATGTCGCGGTAGGCGCGCATGGCCGCGCGCATGTCGGTCATGCCGTTGTCGTGCCAACTCTCGGTGAACGCGGTCGCGTTGCCGACGACGTCCCGGAAGTGGACGAAGCGGATGCGGTCGGCGAACCGCTTGACGGTGGTGGGGATGTCCGCGCCCATGGTCGCGAACGTCCCCTGGCAGAACGTCAGTCCGTGCGCGGGGCTGTCGCTCAGGCCCATCGCCCGCTCGATCGCGTCCGGGGTGCTGAGGATGCGGGCGACTCCCCGGTACGGGGAGAGCGGCGGGTCGTCGGGGTGGACGGCGAGGTGCACGCCGGTGGCCTCGGCGACGGGCAGGACGGCGTCGAGGAAGTAGGCGTAGTTCGCCCACATCCGCTCCTCGCCGATCTCCTCGGTGTGCGGCGGGAGGTGGTCGAGGTCGGCCGCGTCGAAGCCGGTCACCAGGGACCCGCCCCGGCCCTCCACCGCCCACCGGGTGCGTCCCCAGCCGAACGCGGCCATGAAGTTGTAGCAGAGCAGGGGGACTTCGAGCGCGGCCATGGTGTGCAGCAGGGTGTGGACCCGGGCGATCTCCTCGTCCCGCCCGGGCAGTCCCTGTTTGACCTTCTCCATCGGCGGGACCGGCTCGATCACCCCGACCCGCAGTCCGGCCTCCTGCACGGGCCTCAACGCCGCCGCCACGGCGTCGGGTTCCACCGGCATGGATCCGTCGGCCGCCTCGGGCAGCCGCAGGACGGCGGTGTCGACGCCGCACTGCCTCAGCAGCCGCATGAGGTGGTCCTGGCCGGGGCGCACGTACTCGGCGATCTGCATGGCGGTCACAGCCGCCCGTACTGCTTGTAGACGGCGACGGGGTCCTCGCCGGAGGCGAACAGGGCGCGGGTCTCGTTCTCGGTGCCCACCAGCCGCTCGCACTTCTCCAGGACGTCGACGACGCCGGCCGCGGGGACCACGACGACGCCGTCGAGGTCGCCGAAGAGGAAGTCGCCCGGGTGGACGGGCACGACCGCGGACAGCGCGCCGCGCAGGGCGACGGGCTGCTGCCACTCGTAGTAGGACCAGCGGCGGTAGGCCTCGACCGGGGACTGGTAGCGGCAGAAGACCGGGAAGTCGTCCCTGAGCAGGAACCCGGTGTCGCGGCAGCCGCCGTCGACGACCGCGCCGATGACCCCGCAGGACTTGCCGACGACGGCGTTCATCTCGCCGTAGTGGGCGGCCTGGGTGTCGAAGGAGCAGTCGCGGACGTCGATGAGGGGGACGCCGGTGGCCTTCATGTCGCCGAACATGTGGATGCGCTTGCTGCGCAGGTTCTCGTTGCCGGTGGAGTCGGGGATGCCCTTGAGGGTGAACGCCGGGCCGGCGACGACCATGTCGGAGCGGACCGGTTTCAGGTCCGGCGCGAGCGCCTGGTGGGGCAGGCCCTCCTCGTCGAGGACGTCGTAGATCGCGCCGGAGTAGAGCTGCCGGTAGCGTTTGACGAGGTCCTCGACGGCGACGCCGTAGGAGTAGGGGTTGTCGCTCATGGGTTGCCATCCTTTGCGTAGGGATCAACTGGCATGGAAAACGGGCGGCTTTAGCCCGCCGCGCACTGCCCGCCGTCGGCGGTCAGGACGGTTCCGGTGACGAAGCGGGCGGCGTCGCTCGCGAGGAAGACGACGGGTCCCGCGATCTCGTCCGGCTCCCCGATCCGGCCCAACGGGATGCGGGCGGTGGCCCGTTCGCGGTTCACGGGGTCGGCGAGCGCCTCCCGGTTGAGTTCCGTCTCGATCGCCCCGGGGGCGACGGAGTTGACCCGCACGCCCCTCGGGCCGAGTTCGACGGCGAGCGCCCGGGTGGCCGCGTCGAGGCCACCCTTGGTGGCGATGTAGGCGACGTCGTCGGGGAAGCCCCGGGAGCCGCGGATGGAGGAGATGTTGACGACGGAGGCGCCCGGTGTGCGCAGCACCGGCAGGAACTGCTGGACGAGCCGGACGGGGGAGGCCAGGTTGACCTGGTGGACGTGGCTCCACGTTTCGCCGGCGAGTTCGGCGATCGGGGCGCGGCGGTTGATGCCCGCGTTGTTGACCAGGCAGTCCACCGGGCCGTCGAGCCCGGCGATCAGCCGGTCGACGGCGACGGCGTCGGTGACGTCGATCGGGTGGAGCGGGTAGGGGGTGTCGGACGGCGACGGGTCGCGGTCCAGGGCGACCACGTCGGCCCCGGCGCGGTGGCAGGCGGCGGCGATCGCCGCGCCGATTCCGCGTGCGGCTCCGGTGACGACGACGCGCTTTCCGTCCAGCGGGGTGTGCGGCACAGGGGTTCTCCTCGGAGTAACGGGGTTCGTCGGGGCGCTACTTGAGCCCTGAGGTGGAGATACCCTCGATCAGCAGCTTCTGGAAGGCGAGGAAGAACCCGAAGGTGGGGATGAGCGAGAGCACGCTCATCGCGAACATCGGCCCCCAGGCCGACTCGCCGCCCGCGTCGATGAACAGCCGAAGGCCGAGCGGGGCGGTGAACAGCGCCGGGTCGGAGATGTAGACGAGCTGGCCGAGGAAGTCGTCCCAGGTCCAGATGAACGTGAAGATCGCCGTGGTGACCAGCGCCGGCCGCGACAGCGGCAGGATCACCCGCCGGAAGACCGTGAACGGCGAGCAGCCGTCGACGAAGGCGGCGTCGTCGAGCTCCTGCGGCAGGGCGCGGATGAACTGGACCATCAGGAAGATGAAGAACGCGTCGACGGCGAGGAACTTCGGCACCACCAGCGGCAGATAGGTGTTGATCCAGCCGAGCGAGTCGAACAGGACGTACTGCGGGATCAGCGTCACCTGGTGGGGCAGCATGATCGTCAGCAGCATCACCGCGAACAGCGTGCGTTTGAAGGGGAAGCGCAGCCGGGCGAAGGCGTAGGCGGCCATGGAGCAGGCGATGACGTTGCCGATGACCGCGCCGACGCAGATGAGCAGGGAGTTGAGCAGGTAGAGGCCGAACGGCTGACCGGTGGCGTCCCAGCCGCGGGTGTAGTTGCCGAGGTCGGGGCTGCCGGGCAGGACGCCGGGGTCGGCGAAGATCTCGTCCTCGGGCTTGAGGGAGGCGCCGCCCATCCAGATGAGCGGGTAGAGCAGCAGCACGCAGGCGAGGATCACCAGCGCGTGGGCGGCGAGCCGGCGGCCGGGGCGGACCGGGCGGTGGGCGGAGGGTGCGGTGGAGGCGGGCCGGCGGGCCCTGGGCGCCTTCGGGGACTTCGCGGGGGTCAGGGTGGTCATGGGGTCCTCACTTGCGGTCGTCGCCGTAGAAGACCCAGTACTTCGCCAGGGCGAAGTGGGCCGCGGTGAAGGCGCCGATGACGAGCAGCAGGATCCAGGCCAGCCCCGAGGCGTAGCCCATCCGGAAGTTCGTGAACGCCTCCTGGTACAGGTAGAGCGGGAGCAGGAGGGTGGAGTCGGCGGGTCCGCCGGTGCCGCCGCTGACGACGAACGCCGGGGTGAAGCTCTGGAACGAGGTGATCGTCTGGAGCACCAGGTTGAAGAAGATCAGCGGGGTGAGCAGCGGCAGCGTCACGCTGCGGAAGCGCTGCAGCGGGCTCGCCCCGTCGACCTCGGCGGCCTCGTACAACTCCTTGGGGATCTGCTTGAGCCCGGCCAGGAAGATCACCATCGGGGAGCCGAACTGCCACACCGCCAGCAGCACGAGCGTCCACAGCGCGTAGTCGGGCTCCGAGATCCAGCTCTTGCCGTCGATGCCGACCAGCGCGAGGAACTGGTTGACCAGGCCGTCGCCGGCGAAGACCTGCCGCCACAGGACCGCGACGGCGACGCTCGCGCCGAGCAGCGACGGCAGGTAGAACACCGCCCGGTAGATCCCGATGGCCTTCAGGCCCCGGTTGAGGAACATCGCGACGAGCAGGGCGAAGACGAGCTTGAGCGGGACGGAGACGACGGTGTAGGTGAAGGTCGCACCCAGCGAGGGCCAGAAGCGGCGGTCCTCCTCGAACATGAACCGGTAGTTCTCCAGGCCCGCCCAGCGAGGGGAGGAGAGCAGGTCGAAGTCGGTGAAGGAGAGGTAGAGGGAGTAGAGCATCGGGCCGGCGGTGAAGCCGATGACGCCGATCAGCCACGGGGCGAGGAACACCAGCGCGTACCGGGCGCCGTCGCGGGAGGCGGCCGGGCCCTTGCGGGTGCGGCGGCCGGCCTTCGCGACGGGGGCGGGCGTGCGGTCCGGGGGCGCGGGCGGGGCGGGGGCGTTGCGCAGGCGCAGACCGTTCATCAGCGCAGCGCCCGCTCGGCCTCGGCGTACAGCCGGTCGACGCCCTCGGAGATCGACGCCCGGCCGAAGCCGATGTCCTCGGCGGCCTTGATCAGCTCGGCGTAGATGGTGCCCGCGCCCTTGGGGACGGCGATGGTCTGCGGGGTGACCTCCTGGGAGGCGGTCTCCAGGTAGTCGAGGAACGCCTTCTCCGGGGCGGGCAGTCCGGGCTTGACGGCCTCGCGGACCTTGGCCGACGGCGGGGCGCCGCGGTCGACGCCGAGGACCTTGCCGGCCTCGACGTCGTTGACGAGGAAGTCGAGGAGGGCGACGGAGGCGTCCTTGTTCGGCGACTTGGCGTACACGGCGACCCAGTTGACGGCCTTGACGTAGGCGCCGGGCCGCTTCTGGTCGGACGCCTTGGGCGGGGTGGTGAGCGCCAGCTGCTTCTTGGTGGCGGCCTGGAGGCCGGGCAGCAGGTTGGGCCAGTTGACGAAGTTGGCGCAGACGCCCTTCATCATCGGGATGTCGGCGTTGTTGCCCTTGAACAGGGCGTGCACGTCCGGCGGGACGAGGATCTTCTCCTTGCGCAGCCCGGCCCAGAAGGCGAACCACTCCTCCAGGTCGGCCCGCTGGAAGCCGAGCCCGCCCTTCTCGTCGTACATCTCCAGGCCGCGCTGGCGGAGCCATATCTCCAGCGCGTAGTTGACGCCGGAGAAGTCGTGCGCGCCGTAGACCTTTCCTTTGGACTTGCGGGTGACATTCCCGGCGAGGGACTCGAAGTCCTCCCAGGTCCAGCCCGGTTCGGGCACCTTGAGGCCGAGGCCCTCGACGGTGGTGCGGTCGAAGTAGACGGCCGGGGTGTTGTCGCCGAAGCTGACCGCGACGAGCTTGCCGCCGATGCGCCCGCCGTCGACGGAGGCCTTGTCGACGTCGGAGAGGTCGAGGCCCTTGCCCTCGTACGGGCCGAGGTCGGCGAGGGCGTTCCGGCCGGCGTACTCGGGGACGTACTCGACCAGGATCTGGAAGATGTCGGGGGCGTTGCCGCCGGCGGTGCGGGTGGCGAGCTTGTCGAAGTAGCCCTGGAAGCCGCCGAACTCGCCCTTGGCCGTGACGCCGGAGTGCTGCTGCTCGAACAGCCGCAGAACCTTCTGGGTGCGGGTGTGGCGTTCGTCGGCGCCCCACCAGGCGAGGGTGACGTCGCCGGCCGGCTTGCCGCCGCCGGGGCCGCTCGCCGCCTTGTCACCGGTGGAGCGGCCGGCGCCGCCGAGGCCGCAGGCCGTCAGGGCGCCGGAGGCGGTGGCGGCGGCGGCGACGCCGGTGCTCATCCGCAGGAAGCTGCGCCGGTCGAGTCCCTTGGACACGTGTCCTCCTGGGTCGCCCCGCGAACGGGGGCTTGTTGTATAGAGTGCAACCGGGTTGTAATTCGGGTTCATTGTGCGGGCGGCACCCGTCGGGGTGTCAAGGCTCTGTGCAGAGGGAAATCCCGGCCTCCCCGACGGAGGCCGCAGACGGCGACGGAGGCCTCGATGACGACGACGGGGGAAGGCACGGGGGGCCGCACGGAGAGCCGCGCGGAGGGCCAACTGCCGCCCGGAACACGGGCGCTGGCCCGCGGGCTGCTCCTGCTCGACCTGATCGGCCGCGACCGCGAACCGATGTCGCTCACCGAACTCGCCGCAGCGGCCCGGCTCGACAAGGGCACCGTGTCGCGGCTGCTGACCGTGCTGGTGGGTGCGGGGCACGCCAACCGCCGCGAGGCGGACGGCAGATACCTGCCGGGCCGCGCGCTGGCCCGGCTCGGCGCGGCCTACACCGCGCGCTTCGACCTGGCCGCCGCCGCGCGGCCGCACCTGCACGAACTCGTCGCGCGGACCGGCGAGTCGGCTCACCTCGCCGTGGTCGACGGCCTGGACATCGTGTACGTCGACCACCTGCCGCCGCCGCACGCGCTGCGGGCGCGGGCCGTCGTCGGCCAGGCGCTGCCCCTGCACGTCACCGCGATGGGGCGGGCCGTCCTCGCCGCGCTCGACGCACCGGCCCGCGCCCGTACGCTCGACGCGCTCGCCGCGCGCACCGAGCACGATCACCTCGTCGGCGACCTCGCCGACCTGGCCGCCGCCGTCGCCGCGAGCGCACACCGCGGCTGGGCCACCGTCGACCGCGACGACGACCTCAGCCGGGTCGCCGCCGCGGTTCTCGACGCGTCGGGGCGGCCGATGGGCGCGGTGAGCGTCTCCGGCCCCCGCTACCGCATGGCCGGCGACCTGGCCCGCTGCGGCGAGCAGTGCGCGGCCGCGGCGCGGGCGATCGGGCTGCACCTGGGGGGTGGAGGCGAGGTCAGGAGTGCGCGCGGCAGCGCGGCCGCTGAGGCGGGCGGCTCCCCGCCTCCGACCGGCCCGCGTCCGCCCGACCCCGGCGCCACCGACCGGCGCGCGTCGGACGCCTCTGCCGGCGACCCGCGTCCGTGCGCCCCGGGCGCGCCGCCGCCCGGCGGCGCGGTCACAGCGGCCAGGTCAGGCCGCTGACCGCCGGGGCGGTGGCGATGGCGATGCGGGCCTGGAGGCGGATGCCGGCCTCGTAGAACATGTACGTCGTGCCGTTCTCCTGCGCGAAGGCGGGCGCGGCGGAGCGGCCGTGGTCGGGGAAGCCGGAGAGCGGGGTGTGGATCGCGCCGAGGTGGACCTCCTGGTCGAACGCCGCGCCGACCCGGGCGACGTAGATCCGGCCGAGCGAGCCGTTGTAGATCACGTGCGGGACGCCGTCCTTGAGGACGAGGTGCGGGTTGCCGATCTGCGGCTCGCCGTCCGTGGTCCCGGTGATCAGCGGGGTCTGCCGGACGGTCCAGTCGCGCTGGTCGTTCGACCAGGCGAGGAAGATCTTGCGGGTGCCGGCCTGGTTGCCCATGAACAGCATGGTGTAGGTGTTGCCCTTGCCGGCGATGGTGTGCCGGAAGACCCGCGCGTAGGACGACTCGCTGACGTTCGAGGGGAGTTGGGCGGTCGTGAGGATCACGCTGTCGTACGTCCAGTTCAGGCCGTCGGCGCTGCGGGCGAGGCGCATCGTGTTGTTCTCGCCGTGGAAGTACAGGTAGAAGGTGCGGTTGGACTCGTTCCACAGCACGTGCGGCGAGGAGACGTGGGACACCGAGTAGTGCGGCGACCAGACCCGGGAGACCACCGGGTTGGACCGGTACTCGGTGAACGGTCCGGCCAGGCTGTCGCCGTAGGCCACGCAGATGCCGCCGGGGGCGTCGTGCGGCGCGTAGTAGAGGTAGTACCGGCCGAGCGGGTTCGCCGCCCGGCCCTCCATCTTCCGGATCGAGGGGAAGATGAGCTCGTTCGTCGGGTTGTACGCCAGGTCCTCGCGGCGGAACGCCTCGCGCAGGAACGTGAACGCGGGCCAGCCGGGCAGGGCGTGGGCGGCGGGAGCGGTGACGGCGGGGAGCGCGGCGGCGGAGCCCGCCGCGGCCATACCTTGGAGCACACGACGTCGGGACAGGGTCATGACGGACCTCCGATGTTGCATCTGGTGCAACTCTGTTGTATGCAGTGGGGTGTAGAGAACTCCGATCGCCCGAACGTGTCAAGAGATGTGGCGCAGTTGCGTAGCATGCAACCCGTGACTCAGAACGGTGCCGACAGCAAGCCCGCCGCCCGCACCCTGGCCCGCGGGCTCCAGCTCCTCGAGATCGTCGCGCGCAGCCCCCAGGGGGCGGCGGTCAGCGACGTGGCCGCGGAGACCGGGCTCGACAAGGGCACCGTCTCCCGGCTGCTCTCCGCCCTCGGCCAGCTCGGCTACGTCCGCCAGCGCCCCGCCGACCGGCGCTACCTCCTGTCGGGCAAGGTCCTCGTCCTCGCCCGGAGTTACGAGCAGCAGCTCAACCTGCGCGAGGTCGCCCGCCCGCACCTGACCGCGCTGCGGGACACCACCCGCGAGACCGTCCACCTCGCCGTCCGCGAGGGCCGCCAGCTCATCTACGTCGACCAGGTCGAGCCCGACCGCTCCGTCCGGCTCGCCTCCGCGATCGGCCAGAGCCTGCCGCTGCACGTCACCGCCATGGGGCGGGCCGTCCTCGCCGCCCTGCCGCGACCCGAGGGCGACGAACTCGCCGCCCAACTCGTCGCCGACCCCCACTTCGCCGACTTCGTCGTCGACCTCGGGCACGTGCGCGACGAGGTCGAGCACGCCCGCCGGCACGGCTGGGCCACCGTCGCCCGCGACGACGACGTCACCCGCATCGGCGTCGCGGTCCTCGACGCGACCGGCGAGCCCGTCGGCGCGGTCAGCGTCTCCGGTCCCGCCTACCGCGTCGACGAGCACGTGGAGACCCACGCCGCCACCTGCGTCGCGGCGGCCCGGGCGATCAGCGCGGCGCTCGGGGCGTGAGCCCTCCTCAGCGGGCCCCGATGCGGTAGTCCAGCGGCCCCTCGCAGCTCACCACGAGGGCGTGCCGGCGGCGTGAGCCGTCGCGGATGCGGGCGGCCGACACCGCTCGGCGTGGCGCGCCAC
>NZ_JBHWZH010000193.1:0-8796 GCF_042728285.1 Streptomyces sp. NPDC060194
CTCCAAGGGCGGCCGGGGGCCCGCGCCGTGGCGGTGCGCGGTACGGTCAGCCGGCCTGCGACGCCGACGCGGACGGAGAGGCCGAGGGGGACGCGGATCCGCCGCCGCCCGGCGCGGGCGTCCCGCCGCCGTCCGGGGGCGTCGTCGGCTTCGCGGCGGTGACCGTCACGGGCACGGTCGCCACGACGCCGCCGCCCGTCGTCAGCCGGATCGCGAAGGTGCCGGCGGCCTCGCCCGCGAAGAGCTCCGGGAGTTGCAGCCGCCCCTTCGCGTCGGTCCTGAGCCCGGCGAGGGTGCGCAGCGGTTTGCCGTCGGGTCCCTCGAAGTAGGGTCCCACCACCGCCGGTTCGCCCTTGGCGTCGAGGACGGCGACGGCGACGGAGGTGCCCGCGACGCCGTTGCCGCGGTAGGTCGCCGCGACCGTGACAGGGGCGGCGAAGGCCTCGCCGGCCGGGCAGGTCAGCTCGTCGGTGCCGATCCGGGCGAGGGTGTCGGCGACCGGTGCGAGGACGGTCCCCTGATGGGTGACGGGCGTGAGCGTGCGGCCGATGACGACGGCCCGGACGGTGAACGCGCCGTCCTTCGGCCCGGCGGTGAGTGCGGGGGCCGCGGCCAGACCGTCCGTGCCGGTGACGGCCACGGCGACGGTCTCGCCGCCGGCGAAGGCGGTGCCGGTGGCACCGGTGATCGTGAACCGCACCCGCACCTTGGCGACCGGCCCTCCCTTGGCGTTCACGGCCCGCACCTTCGGCGCGACCGCCAGCCGCTCGCCGGCGACCGCGGCGAGCGTGCCCGTGCCGGCGTCGCGGAGCGCCGCGACGGACTGGGTCGGGGTGAGCGGCGGCTCGGAGGGGTCCGGGGTCGGCGTCGGCGACGGGCTGGGGGGAGGCGTGGTGCCGGGCGGCGGCGAGGGGGTGCCGGGGCGGCTCGGAGAGGTGCCGGGCGTGGACGGCGGGGGTGTGGTCGCGGGCGGGCTCGTCGGCGCCTGCGTCACCGGGGCGGGGGACGGCGACGGCGTGCCGGGGGCGGGGGCGTCGCTGCGGTCCTCGGGGAGCACGCCGGTGCCGTCGGGGACCTCGTGGCTGCCCGTGCGGTAGAACTCCAGCCACGTCATGACCGTGTTCACGTACTCGCTGGAGTTGTTGTAGCTGAGGATCGCCTTGCGGAGGTCGCCAGGGTCGGACAGGTCGCGGCCGTTCGCGCAGAGGTAGTAGCCGGCGGCGAGCGCGGCGTCGTAGACGTTGTTGGGGTCCTTGGTGCCGTCGCCGTTGCCGTCGCGGCCGGAGGTGGCCCAGGTCGAGGGGATGAACTGCATGGGGCCGACGGCCCGGTCGTGGGTGGTGTCGCCGTCGTAGGCGCCGCCGTCGGTGTCGGAGATGTTCGCGAAGCCCTGGCCGTTGAGCTGCGGGCCGAGGATGGCCTCGGTGGTGGTGCCCTCGGCGTTCACCGCGCCGCCGCGGGCCTGACCGGACTCGACCTTGCCGATCGCGGCGAGGAGCTGCCAGGGCAGGTTGCAGCCGGGGTCCGTCTGCTTGACCGTCGCCTCGGCGCGCTTGTAGGCGTCGAGGACGGTCGCGGGTATGCCCGCCTCCGGACTGCCGGCGGGGGTGGTGGCGCCGGGCAGGTCGACGGAGGACTCGGGCTTGTCCGGGGTGGTCAGCTGCGGAAGGTCGGTGTAGTAGGGCGAGTTGCCGGTCGCCGTGTCCTCGGCGGCCTGGTCGGCGGCCCCGTTCGACTGCGGGACGTCGCGGGGACTGCCGGTCACTCCCGGCGCCTGCGAGGCGGACAGTGCCGCCACCGCCACGGCGGCGACGGTGGTGGAGACCGCCCCTCTGCGAAGCCTGCGACCGAACTGCGCTGCCATACGAATGACCCTCCCCGTCGCCGGACGGACGTCCGCCGATCTCCCGACGTCCCCGAACCGCCGACGCCTCCCTGCGCTCTGACGCAGGCGACCCTACGTCAACTGGCTTCGCTCATACACCCGTTCGTGACCGCCTTTCACCACTTCGCCACGCGGCGATCTCCTGGCGGCCTCTTTTCCGCGCCGGCGGCGATCACGCGCGAGCCCGGAGGGGGCCGCGCGGGCGTCGCGCATACTGGGCGTCCGCGCCCGGAGAAGGCCACAGGGGGACCCGTGCCGTTCACGCTCAGCCATGCCGCCGCCGTGCTGCCCGGCATCCGCCGCGACGGCACCGGACGCGGGCCGCTCGTCGCGTCCGCGCTGGTCACCGGGTCGCTCGCCCCCGACCTCACCTACTACGCGGCGAGCGTCGTGGACGGGGCGATGGAGTTCGGCGACTTCACCCACTCCCCCACCGGTGTGCTCACCGTCGACGCCCTGCTGGCCCTGCTCCTGATCGGCGTCTGGCTGCTGCTGCGGGAGCCGCTGGTGGCCCTGCTCCCGCGCGGCCGACAGGGCAGGGTCTACGCGCTGGTGCGGGGCCGCGGCTGACGCGGGCGGCCGCCGCTCGCGCTGGGCGCCGCCCTGTACGCCTCGGCGGTCGCCGGTGCGGGCACGCACGTCTTCCTCGACGGGTTCACCCACCACGACGGATGGGCGACACCCGCCCTTCCGGTGCTGAGGGAGAGCTTCGGCGGCTCCCCCCTCTTCTGGTATGCGCAGTACGGCGGCTCCGCCGTACTCGCCGCCGTCATCGGCGCGTTCGTCGTCTCCGCACTGCGGCGGGTGGAGCCCGTGGACCTCGCGCCCGTGCCCGCGCTCTCCCGCCGCGACCGGGTGCTCGCGCTCGCGTTCCTCGGCGGTTGCGCGACGCTCGCCGCGGTGCACCGGGTGCTGCGCTGGTGGGCCGCCTGGCACGGGACCGCGAAGCCGTACGAGATCATCCCCAGCGCCTGCTTCGGCGCGGGGGCGGGCCTGGCCGTGGCCCTCCCGCTGTTCGCGCTCGCGGTCAGGGCCCGCCGCCCGGCAACCGCCGCGACGGCCGCCGAGCCCGCCCCGGCGGACCCGGCGACCACCCGCCCGTGACCGCCGGCCCGTGACCACCCGCCCGTGACCGCCGGCTCAGTGCGCCGCCGACTCCCAGTCGGCGCCGACGCCGACCGACACGTCCAGCGGGGCGCGCAGTTCGGCCGCGCCCGCCATCTCGCGGCGCAGGATCTCCTCCACCCGCTCCCGCTCGCCCTTCGCGATCTCCAGCACGATCTCGTCGTGCACCTGGAGCAGCATCCGCGAGGACAGCCCCGCCTCGGTGAGGGCCGCGTCGACCCGCAGCATGGCGATCTTGACGATGTCCGCGGCGGTGCCCTGGATCGGCGCGTTGAGCGCCATCCGCTCGGCCGCCTCGCGGCGCTGGCGGTTGTCGCTGTTCAGGTCGGGCAGGTAGCGGCGGCGGCCGAGCATCGTCGCGGTGTAGCCGGTCGCCCTGGCCTCCTCGACCGCGCGCTGGAGGTAGTCCCGCACCCCGCCGAACCGCAGGAAGAACGTCTCCATCAGGACCCGCGCCTCGCCGGGCTCGATGGCCAGCTGCTGGGCCAGGCCGAACGCGGACAGACCGTAGGCGAGCCCGTACGACATGGCCTTGATCTTGCGCCGCATCTCGGGGTCGACCTGCGACTTCTCCACCCCGAACACCTGTGAGGCGACGGTGGTGTGCAGGTCCTCGCCGGACAGGAACGCCTCGATGAGGCCCTCGTCCTCGGAGAGGTGCGCCATGACGCGCAGCTCGATCTGGCTGTAGTCCGCCGTCATCAGCGACTCGAAGCCCTCGCCGACGACGAAGCCGCGCCGGATCGCCCGCCCCTCGTCCGTCCGGACGGGGATGTTCTGCAGGTTCGGGTCGGTCGACGAGAGCCGGCCGGTCGCCGCGACCGTCTGGTTGAAGGTGGTGTGGATGCGCCCGTCGGGGGCGACCGACTTGATCAGGCCCTCGACGGTGACCCGCAGCTTCGCCTGCTCGCGGTGGCGCAGCATGATGACCGGCAGCTCGTTGTCGGTCTGCGCGGCCAGCCAGGCGAGCGCGTCGGCGTCGGTGGTGTAGCCGGTCTTGGTGCGCTTGGTCTTCGGCAGGCCCAGCTCGGCGAAGAGGACCTCCTGGAGCTGCTTGGGCGAGCCGACGTTGAACTCGTGGCCCGCCGCCGCGTGCGCCTCCTTCACCGCCTGCTGCACCGCGCCCGCGAACTGCTGCTCCATCGCCTCCAGATGGGCCCGGTCGGCGGCGACCCCGTGCCGCTCCAGGCGGGCGAGGAGGGCGGAGGTGGGCAGCTCGACCTCCCTCAGCAGTTCGAGGGCGCCGACCTCGGCGAGCTTGACGTCGAACGCCTCGGCGAGGTCGAGGACGGTCAGCGCCTGCACCATCAGCGCGTCCGCCTGCGCGCGGTCGTCGCCCTCGTCCCCGTCGCCGAAGGCGAGCTGGCCGCCGCTCTCGGAGACCGGCGCCAGCTCGCGGCCCAGGTACTCCACGGACAGGATGTCGAGGCCGAAGGTGCGCCGGCCGGGCTTGACGAGGTAGGCGGCGAGCGCGGTGTCCATGGTGACGCCGTCGACGCTCCAGCCGTGCTCGGCGAAGACCCGCATCACGCCCTTGGCGTTGTGCATCGCCTTGGGCCGCTCGCCGTCCGCCAGCCAGTCGGCGAAGGCCCGCTCGTCGGCCTCGTCGAGCCCCGCGGGGTCGAACCAGGCCGCCACTCCGCCGGGCGCGGCGAGCGCGATCTCGGTGACGGAGCCGGCGCCGAGCTGCCAGCTGTCCACGGTCGCGACACCGACCGCCGCCGTGCCGTGCTCGGTCAGCCAGGGGCCCAGCTCGCCGCCGACGAGGACCCGGCCGTCCAGCTCGACCCCCGAGAGGGCGGCCGCCTCCGTCTCCTCCTCCTCGGCGCCCGGGTCGACGGCCAGCAGCCGCTCCCGCAGCGAGGGGTTGCGGATCTCCAGGGTGTCGAGGATCCCGAGCAGCGCCTTGCGGTCGTAGGGCAGGCGCTCCAGGTCGGCGGGGGTCCTCGCGAGCTCGACGTCGCGGACCATCTCGGTCAGCACGCGGTTCAGCTTCACCGACTCCAGGGCGTCGCGGAAGTTCTGCCCCGCCTTGCCCTTGACCTCCTCGGCGCGCTCCACCAGCTCGGCGAAGGTGCCGAACTGGTTGATCCACTTCGCGGCCGTCTTCTCGCCGACGCCCGGGATGCCGGGCAGGTTGTCCGACGGGTCGCCGCGCAGGGCGGCGAAGTCCGGGTACTGGGCGGGGGTCAGGCCGTACTTCTCCACGACCTTCGCCGGGGTGAAGCGGGTCAGCTCCGAGACGCCCTTCGTGGGGTACAGCACCGTCACGTGGTCGGTGATCAGCTGGAAGGAGTCCCGGTCGCCGGTGACGATCAGCACGTCGAACCCGGCCGCCTCGGCCTGCGTGGCGAGGGTGGCGATGACGTCGTCCGCCTCGAAGCCGTCGATCGCGAACCGCTGGACGTGCATCGCGTCGAGGATCTCGCCGATCAGCTCGACCTGGCCCGCGAACTCGTCCGGCGTCTTGGACCGGTTGGCCTTGTACTCGGGGAACTCCTTGGAGCGCCACGTCTTGCGCGAGACGTCGAACGCGACGGCGAAGTGCGTGGGCGCCTCGTCGCGCAGCGTGTTCGCCAGCATCGACGAGAAGCCGTAGACGGCGTTCGTCGGCTGGCCCGACGCGGTCGTGAAGTTCTCCGCGGGCAGCGCGAAGAACGCCCGGTACGCCAGGGAGTGCCCGTCCATGAGGAGCAGGCGGGGACGGGTCTCGGCGGTCTGCTTCGATGCTGTATCTGCCACGTCCCCGATCCTGCCACGCCCCACTGACACTCGGCGCCGACCGCACGGACACGCCCGGCCGACCGCGGCCGCCGCGCCGGCGCGGGGCCCTGCGGCGGCTGCCAGGAAGTCCGATGTCAGTGGGCCGTGGGACGATCGGACAGGTACGAGACGCACATGCGGCACGGGGAGCGATCATGGCAGGCAAGGCACCGCACGGCGACCCGGTCCAGGACGCCCCCGAGGTCGGCGCCCCGCAGCACTCCGCCGCCGGGCTCCCCGCCGTCGGCCACACCCTGCGGATGGCGACCGGGCAGATGGGCGTGCGCCGCACCGCGCTGACCCTGCTGCGGGTCAACCAGAAGGACGGCTTCGACTGCCCCGGCTGCGCCTGGCCCGAGCCCGACAAGCGGCACACGGCCGAGTTCTGCGAGAACGGCGCGAAGGCCGTCGCCGAGGAAGCCACCCTGCGCCGCGTCACCCCCGCCTTCTTCGCCGCGCACCCCGTCGCCGACCTCGCCGGCCGCAGCGGCTACTGGCTCGGCCAGCAGGGCCGCCTGACCACCCCGATGTACCTGCCCGACGGCGGCTCGCACTACGAGCCGGTCAGCTGGGAGCGCGCCTTCGACATCGTCGCCGAGGAGCTCCACGCCCTCGACTCCCCCGACGAGTCCGTCTTCTACACCTCCGGCCGCACCAGCAACGAGGCGGCGTTCCTCTACCAGCTCTTCGCCCGCGAGTTCGGCACCAACAACCTGCCCGACTGCTCCAACATGTGCCACGAGTCGTCCGGCTCCGCGCTGAACGAGACGATCGGCGTCGGCAAGGGCAGCGTCCTACTGGAGGACCTCCACCGGGCCGACCTGATCATCGTCGCCGGGCAGAACCCCGGCACCAACCACCCCCGGATGCTCAGCGCCCTGGAGAAGGCCAAGGCCGCCGGCGCCCGGATCATCACGGTCAACCCGCTGCCCGAGGCCGGACTGGAGCGCTTCCGCAACCCGCAGAACGCGCGCGGCCTGCTCGGCGCGGGCACCCCCCTCACCGACCTCTTCCTGCAGATCCGCATCGGCGGCGACCAGGCCCTCTTCCGCCTCCTGAACAAGCTCGTCCTGCAGACCGACGGCGCCGTCGACGAGGCCTTCGTCCGTGAACACACCCACGGCTACGAGGACTTCGCCGCCGCCGCGAAGGACGCCGACTGGGAGGGCACGCTCGCCGCCACCGGCCTCACCCGCGAGGACATCGAGCGCGCCCTGCGCATGGTCCTCGACTCCGAACGCACCGTCGTGTGCTGGGCGATGGGGCTCACCCAGCACAAGCACTCCGTGCCCACCATCCGCGAGATCGTCAACTTCCTGCTGCTGCGCGGCAACATCGGCCGCCCCGGCGCCGGGGTCTGCCCGGTCCGCGGCCACTCCAACGTGCAGGGCGACCGCACCATGGGCATCTCCGAGCGTCCCACCGAGCCGTTCCTCGCCGCCCTCGACCGCGAGTTCCAGATCACCTCCCCGCGCCGCCACGGCCTCGACGTCGTCAACGCCATCCGCGCCCTGCGCGACGGGACGGCGAAGGTGTTCTTCGCCCTCGGCGGCAACTTCGTCGCCGCCTCCCCCGACACCGACGTCACCGAGGCCGCGATGCGCCGCGCCCGGCTCACCGTCCACGTCTCCACCAAGCTCAACCGCAGCCACGCCGTCACCGGCGCCCGCGCGCTGATCCTCCCCACCCTCGGCCGCACCGAACGCGACCTCCAGGCCGGCCCCGACGGCAAGGGCGCCGAGCAGTGCGTCACCGTCGAGGACTCCATGGGCATGGTCCACGCCTCCCGCGGCCGGCTGAAGCCCGCGAGCCCGCAGCTGCTCTCCGAACCCGCCATCGTCGCCCGCCTCGCCCGGCGCGTCCTCGGGAGCCGCTCCACCACCCCCTGGGAGGAGTTCGAGCGGGACTACGCCGCCATCCGCGACCGGATCGCCCGCGTCGTGCCCGGCTTCGAGGACTTCAACACCCGCATCGGCCACCCCGGCGGCTTCGCCCTCCCCCACGCCCCGCGCGACGAACGCCGCTTCCCCACCGCCACCGGCAAGGCCAACTTCACCGCCGCCCCCGTCGAGCACCCCCACCTGCCGGAAGGCCGGCTGCTGCTGCAGACGCTGCGCTCCCACGACCAGTACAACACCACGATCTACGGCCTCGACGACCGCTACCGCGGCATCAGGGGCGGCCGCCGCGTCGTCCTGGTCAACCCCGAGGACGCCGAGCGACTCGGCCTCGCCGACGGCGACTTCGCCGACCTCGTCAGCGAATGGCGCGACGGCACCGAGCGCCGCGCCCCGGGCTTCAAAGTGGTCTGCTACCCCACCGCCCGGGGCTGCGCCGCCGCCTACTACCCCGAGACCAACGTCCTCGTCCCGCTCGACGCCACCGCCGACACGAGCAACACCCCCGCCTCCAAGTCCGTCGTCGTCCGCCTGGAACAATCCGTGCACGCCTAAGCGTTCGCTCAGGCAGCGATCCCGCGACACCAGCGATCAGCGACACCGCGATCCGACGACGAGGAGCCGGCCCCATGGGCGAGCAGAAGACCGTCACGTTCCCGCAAGAGGTCATCGACGAGTACGCCGGTCTCGGCGTCGACCTCCCCGCCCTCTTCTCCGCCGGCCACCTCGGCGAACGCATGGGCATCGAGATCAAGGAGGCCGCCGCCGACCGCGTCGTGGCCACCATGCCCGTCGAGGGCAACACCCAGCCTTACGGCCTCCTCCACGGCGGCGCCTCCGCCGTCCTCGCCGAGACCCTCGGCTCCATCGGCTCCATGCTCCACGGCGGCCCCGGCAAGATCGCCGTCGGCGTCGACCTCAACTGCACCCACCACCGCGCCGCCCGCTCCGGCCTCGTCACCGGCACCGCCACCCCGGTCCACCGCGGCCGGTCCACCGCCACCTACGAGATCGTCGTCACCGACGAGCAGGACCGGCGCGTCTGCACCGCCCGCCTCACCTGCCTCCTGCGGGACGCCGGTTGACCCGCGGCCCCCACGGCGGTCGCGCCGCGTACCTCGGCGC
>NZ_JBHWZH010000194.1:0-8782 GCF_042728285.1 Streptomyces sp. NPDC060194
CCGCGGGCCCCTCCTCCGCCGTGTTCAGCCCCGCTCGGGTCCCGTCGCGACCGGGCGGTCCGGGTCGGCCGACCACTCGGACCACGAGCCCGCGTACAGCGCGGCCGGTACGCCCGCGACGGCCAGCGCGAGCACCTCGTGGGCGCCGGAGACCCCGGAGCCGCAGTAGACGCCGACCTCCTGCTCGCCGCTCCCGGCGGGGACCACGCCGAGCGCCGTGAACCGGGCGAGGAGTTCCGCGGGCGGCAGGAACCGGCCGTCCTCGGCCACGTTCTCCGTCGTCGGCGCCGAGACCGCGCCCGGGATGTGCCCGCCGACCCGGTCGATGGGCTCCACCTCGCCGCGGTAGCGCTCCCCCGCCCGGGCGTCCAGGAGCAGCCCGGTCCGGGCCAGGGCCGCCGCCGCGTCGGCGTCGAGGAGAGGCAGTGCGCCCGGCTTCGGTGTGAAATCGCCGGGTGTGGGTACAGGGACCTTCTGCTCCTTCTCACCCGTCCAGGTCGGCAGTCCGCCGTCCAGCACACGCACCGAGGGGTGACCCGAATAGCGCAACAGCCACCAGGCGCGCGCGGCCGCCCACCCCTGGCCGCCGTCGTAGACGACCACGTCGCGGTCGGCCGAGACGCCGGCCGCCCGCATCGCCGCGCCGAAGACCTCCGGGTCGGGCAGCGGGTGGCGGCCGCCCGCCCCGGCGGGGGCGGCCAGTTCGGCGTCGAGGTCCACGAAGACCGCGCCGGGGATGTGCCCCTCCTCGTACGCGGCGCGCTGCGCTCCGCCGCCCGCCGCGGACAGCTGCCAGCGGACGTCGAGCAGGACGGGCGGGCGCGGCCCGGCCGACTCGCCGGCGAGTTCGGAAGCCGAGATGATGTCAGTCATGGGAGTCATCATGGCCCACGCCCTGGCCCGGACGTCCGGCCCCGGTCGGTGCCCGGCGTCCGCACGGCGAGGACCACTCCCCCGCGGAGCAGGATGACGGCGCGGCCGGGAAGCGGGCCGCATCACACGGTGCCACCATCGGCACGGGCGCACCCGCATGTTCCGAGGAGAGAGTGACGATGACCGAGCCAGCAGTCCGGTACGCACCAGGCACCCCGTGCTGGGTCAGCCTCATGGTGCACGGCCTGGAGAGCACCCAGAAGTTCTACGGCGCGCTGTTCGGCTGGGAGTTCGTCCACGGCCCCAAGCAGCTCGGGCCCTACGTCCGCGCGCTGCTCGACGGGCGCGAGGTGGCGGGCATCGGGATGATGCCCAAGGGCCGCAACCTTCCCGTCGCCTGGACGCCGTACCTGGCCTCCGACGACGTGAACGCC
This sequence comes from Streptomyces sp. NPDC060194, assembly GCF_042728285.1. Taxonomy (NCBI): domain Bacteria; kingdom Bacillati; phylum Actinomycetota; class Actinomycetes; order Kitasatosporales; family Streptomycetaceae; genus Streptomyces; species Streptomyces sp. NPDC060194. The sequence goes on from NZ_JBHWZH010000194.1 coordinate 1,308, forward strand.
ACGGCGGAGGCGATCCGCAGCTACGGCGGCACGGTCGGCGTCGGCCCGCTCGACGCCGAGGACGCGGGCAGGCTCGCCATCGCCGTCGACCCGGCGGGGGCGGTCTTCGGCGTCTGGCAGCCGGGCGCGCACGGCGGCGCGGCGACGGTGAACGAGTGCGGCTCCATGGCCTGGAACGAGCTGCTGACCCGGGACACCGCGGGGGTGGTCAAGTTCTACAACGCGGTCTTCGGCTACGAGGCGGAGGCGCTGCTCTCGGCCGGCGACGACTACGTGACGCTCCGTCTGGCCGGCCGGCCGGTGGCCGCCGTGCACGGGCTCGGCCAGGCGCTCCCCCGGGACCGCGGCGCGCACTGGATGACCTCGTTCGAGATGACGGACGTCGACGACGCCGCGGGGCAGGTGGTGGACCTGGGCGGCCACGTCGTCCAGGCCCCGCGCGACGAGTCGCACGGCCGCACGGCGATCGTCGCCGACCCGGAGGGCGCGGTGTTCACGCTCGTCGAGACGGCGGCGGACTGACCCGCCGGCGCGCGCACCGTCGTCAGCCTGAGGTGACCGTCCTCAGGGAGGTGACCGGCCTCAGGGAGAGGTGACGGGCAGGACGTCCGGGGACAGCGCTCCGGCGTGGGAGGCCGCGCTGGTCATGCGGCGGCGGTGGTGGCGTCGGCAGAGCACCTCGTAGCCGACCTCGGCCGACGGGCGGGACACGTCGCCCACGACGACCTGCTCGCCCTCGGTGACCATGGTGCCGTCGACGGTCCGCGCGTTGTGGGTCGCCCGGGCCCCGCACCAGCACATGGCCTCCACCTGCAGGGTCTCGACGCGGTCGGCGAGTTCGATCAGGCGCTGGGAGCCGGGGAAGAGCCGGGTGCGGAAGTCGGTGGTGATGCCGAACGCGAAGACGTCGAGGTCGAGGTCGTCGACGACCCGGGCGAGCTGGTCGATCTGGGCGGGGTGCAGGAACTGCGCCTCGTCCACGATCACGTAGTCGACCCGGCCGCCCTGCGACAGCTGCTTCACGACGTAGGCGTAGAGGTCGAGCCCCGGCCCCGCCTCCACGGCGTCGGTGACCAGCCCGAGACGGGACGAGAGCTTTCCCTCACCGGCCCGGTCGTCCCGGGTGAAGATCAGCCCCTGGAGCCCGCGCGCGGAGCGGTTGTGCTCGATCTGCAGGGCGAGGGTCGACTTGCCGCAGTCCATGGTTCCGGAGAAGAAGACCAGCTCGGACATGGGGAGGTGACGGCCTTTCGGGTCGTGCGGGGCGGGAGTCGTACGGGGCGGGGCGCGGCTCAGGAGCGGACTTCGAGGAGCGGCACCAGCTGCTCGGCGGAGGTCATCGAGCCGTGCATGCCGACCAGCGCGGACTCGTTCGGCTCCCGCTCGGTGGCGGTGACGGCGGCGAGGTCGTGGGCGGCCGCGACGACGTCGCCGATGCGGGCGAGGACTCGCGGCTCGACGTCCGGGCCGAACCAGCCGGCCGCGACGGCCTCGTCCCGGCCCGCCACCCAGAAGCGGTCGCCGAGGACCTCGCGCCAGCAGGTGAGCACGTCGGCGGCCGCCCCGGGGACGGCGTAGACGTGGCGGGCGCGGCCCTCGCCGCCGAGCCGGGCGACGCCGGCGCTCAGCTCCCAGTCCTCGTCGAAGTCGATCCGCGACTCCTCGTCGAAGGGGATGTCGACCATGCCGTGGTCGGCGGTGACGTACAGCGCCGCGCGCGGCGGGAGCTGCTCGGCGAGCCGCTGGACGAGCCGGTCGACGTACATCAGCTGCCCGCGCCAGGCGTCGGAGTCGACGCCGAAGCGGTGGCCGGCGGCGTCGACCTCCGCGTAGTACGTGTAGACCAGTGCGCGGTCCGCTGCGGCCAGCTGGGCGGCGGCGTGGTCGACGCGCTCCTCGCCGGCGAGGCGGCCATGGAACGTGCCGCCGCTGAGAGCGACCTTGGTGAGCGGGGTGTGCTGGAACTTCGGGGACGAGACCTGCGCGGTGTGCACGCCGGCCGCGTCGGCGAGCTGGAAGACGGTGGGGTGGGGCTGCCAGGCGTAGGGGTCGGTCCAGGGCTGCCAGCGCAGCTGGTTCATCAGCTCGCCGGTGGCCGGGTCGAGGACGGTGTAGCCGGGCAGGCCGTGCCGGCCGGGGGGCAGGCCGGTGCCGACGGAGGCGAGCGAGGAGGCGGTGGTCGCGGGGAAGCCCGCCGTGATCGGCCGGCCGCTGCCGCCGCGCGAGGAGGCGATCAGCGAGGTGAGGAAGGGCGCCTCGGCGGGGTGGCCGAGGAGCTGCTCCCAGCCCAGGCCGTCGATCAGGAAGACGCAGGCGCGGTCGGCGGGGGCCAGCTCGGCGATCGCCGGGGTGAAGCCGGGGACCTCCTGGCCGGCCGCCAGGGTCGGCAGCAGGTCGGCGAGCGAGCCGCTGCCGTACTCGGGGAGCGGGGCGGAGGCGAGCGGGAGGGGTTCCGGGTCGTGCCAGGCGGGCTGGGCCATCAGCGGCCGGTCGCGGCGGTCGCTTCGGAGACCGCCTGGGCGAAGGCGAGGGCCTGCCGGACGGTGTCCGGGCCGTCGCCGGCCTCGCTGACGCGCAGGCTCAGGTCGTCGGCGGTGGTGTTGCCGGTGTAGCCGTGGTCGGCGTCGCAGTTGGAGTCGCCGCAGGCGGCGGGCTCCAGGTCGATGCGGGAGACCGCGCCCCAGCCGATGGTCAGGACGACCTCGCGGGGCAGGCTGCCGGGCACGTAGGACTCGGGGTTGGCGACGACGCGGCTGACCACGACCGAGGAGATCCGCTCCAGCTTCACCGACTCGGTGGAGGTGGTGGCGAAAGGCGTCGGGGAGCTGGTGTCGGCGGCCTGCTCGTCGGTGTGGCTGACGATGAAGCGGGTGGCGGTCAGGACCAGGACCGTGACGTGCCGGCGGACCTCGTTGGCGTCGAAGGTGGTCTCCTGGTGCACCAGGTACGAGGAGATCGGCTCGCCGCCGACGGCGGCGTCCACCGCCTCGGCCACGAGGGCCGGGTAATAGCCGCTGCGCTCGATCGCCGTGCGCAGCCCCTGGGTCGTCGTACCGGTCTTCGCCATGGGGACCATCCTACGGGGGCCCGGTGACACCTGGGGACGCCCGGGAGCGGGGCGGACCCGGCGGACGGCGGGGGCGCTCGGGCGGGTCAGTACGCCGGGAGGGTGCGCGGGCCGAGGCCCGGTCGGGCCGGGGGCGGGGCGAGGCGGACGGCGGCGTCCAGGACGGTCAGGCCGTGCGGGGCGACCACGACCGGCTCCAGGGCGACGGCGGTCACCTCGGGGTGGTCGTCGACGAGCCGGGAGACGCGCAGCAGCAGGTCCTCCAGGGCGGGCGTGTCGACCGGGGACGAGCCGCGCCAGCCGAAGAGGAGGGGCGCGGTGCGGATGGAGCGGATCTGGTCGGCGGCGTCCCGGTCGGTGACGGGGACGAGCCGGTGCGCGGTGTCGCCGAGCAGCTCCGAGGCCGCGCCGGCGAGCCCGAAGGAGAGCACCGCTCCGGCGGCCGGGTCGATCGCCGCCCGCACCACCGTGTCGACGCCGCGCGGGGCCATCGCCTGGACCACCGGACGCAGCTCGGCCGGTGAGCCGAAGAGGTCGGTCAGCTCGGCGTAGGCGCGCCGCAGCTGGTCCTCGGAGGTGAGGTCCAGGCGGACCCCGCCGAGGTCGGCGCGGTGGCGCAGGTGCGGTGCGGTGGTCTTGAGGGCGACGGGGTAGCCGAGCGCGGCGGCCGCCTCCGCGGCGGCGTCCGCGTCGGGCGCGGGGCGGGTGGGCAGGACGGCGATGCCGTAGCGGCGCAGGAGGTCCGCCGCGTCGGCCGGGGCGAGCGTGGTGCCGCGCGGGTCGTCGACGCCCTTGAGGAGTTCGTCGATGCGGGCGGCGGTCCCGGCCTCGTCGAGGGACTCGACGACGTGCTCGGGCACCCGGCCCGCGTCGGCCAGGTTCCGGCGCCACTGGGCGTACCGGACGGCCTCGGCGAGCGCGCGGACGGCCCGCTCGGCGGCGGCGTAGGCCGGGATGCGGCGGCCGGGGGGCGGGGGTTCGGCGGCCGCGGCGGCGTCCGGCTCGTCCCCGGCGGCGGGGGCGCGCGGGGGGCGGCCGGGGGCGGAGCTGGTGGCCGCCGAGAGCGCCTCGGCGAGGCCGCCGAGCTCGACGTGGACGACGGCGACGGGCTTGGCGGGCGCGCCGGCGGTGGCCTCGCGCAGCGCGGCCCCGAGCACCTCGCCGCGGCCCTCGCTGCCCGGGGTGACGCCCTCGGCCACCGACGGGATGGCGGTGACGATCACCGCGTCGTGGGCGTCGTCGGCGAGCGCGGCGGCCAGCGCGGTGCGGAAGTCGGCCGGGGTCGCTGCGGTGGTGAGGTCGAGCGGGCGGGAGGGGCGCAGGCCCTCGGTGAGGCAGGCGTCGTAGGTGAGCAGGCCGAGCGACTCGGAGTTGCCGAGGATCGCCACCCGCGGCCCCTTCGGCAGCGGCTGCCCGGCGAGCAGCAGGCCGACGTCGACGAGTTCGGTGACGGTGTCCACCCGGATGACGCCCGCCTGGCGCAGCAGCGCCGAGACGGTGGCGTGCGGGATGCGGGTGGCGGCGACGTTGTGCCCGGTGGGGGCCACGCCGCTGTGGCGGGCGCCCTTGACCACGACGACCGGCTTGACGGCGGCGGTGCGGCGGGCGAGCCGGGTGAACTTGCGGGGGTTGCCGATGGACTCCAGGTACATCAGCGCCACGTCGGTGCCCGGGTCGTCGTACCAGTACTGCAGGACGTCGTTGCCGGAGACGTCCGCGCGGTTGCCGGCCGAGACGAAGGTGGAGACGCCCGCACCGCGCCGGTGCAGGCCGGACAGCAGCGCGATGCCGACGGCGCCGGACTGGGTGAACAGGCCGATCCGGCCGCCGGTGGGCCGCTCCGGGGCGAGCGAGGCGTTGAGCCGGATCTCGTCGGCGGTGTTGATGACGCCGAACGCGTTGGGGCCGATGATCCGCATGCCGTGGGAGCGGGCCTGCCGGACGAGTTCCCGCTGCCGCTCGCGCCCCTCGGCGCCGCTCTCGGCGTAGCCGGCGGACAGCACGACGAGGCCGCGTACGCCGTGCTCGCCGCAGTCGGCGACGACCTCGGGGACGCGTTCGGCGGGGACGCAGACGACGGCGAGGTCGACGTCCTCGCCGATGTCGGCGACCGAGCGGTGGGCGGGGACGCCGTCGATCTCGGTCTGCTCGGGGGCGAAGGCGCTGTTCACGGCGAAGGCGCGGCCGGTGTAGCCGCTGTTCAGCAGGTTGCCGAGCACGGAGCGGCCGACGCCTCCGGGGCCGCGTCCGACGCCGACGACGGCGACGGTGGCGGGGGTGAGCAGGCGCTGCACGGAGCGCGCCTCGGCGCGCTGCTCGCGGGCGAACTGCACGGCGAGCGAGCGGTCGGTGGGTTCGAGGTCGAACTCCAGGTGGACGACGCCGTCCTCGAAGCTGCGCTGCTGGCGGTAGCCGGCGTCGGTGAAGACCTTCGTCATCCTGTTGTTCGCGGGCAGCACCTCGGCGGCGAAGCGCCGGATGCCGCGCTCCCGGGCGACGGCGGCGATGTGCTCCAGGAGGGCGGAGCCGACCCCGCGGCCCTGGTGCGCGTCCTGGACGAGGAACGCCACCTCCGCCTCGTCGGCGCTCCCGGAGGCGGGGCGGCCGGTGGCGTCGATGCGGTCGTAGCGGACCGTGGCGATGAACTCGTCGCCGATGACGGCCGCGAGCCCCACCCGGTCGACGTAGTCGTGGTGGGTGAAGCGGTGGACGTCCCTGTCGGACAGCCGGGGGTAGGGGGCGAAGAAGCGCATGTACTTCGCCTCGTCGGAGACCTGCTCGTAGAACGCGACCAGACGGGCGGCGTCGTCCGGGGTGATGGGCCTGATCCGGGCCGTCCCCCCGTCGCGCAGCACCACGTCGGCCTCCCAGTGGGCCGGGTAGGCGTACTCCGACTGGCTCCGCTCGGGCTCCTGCGCGCTGGGCATGGGGCCAGGGTACGGGTCGCGCGGCCGGACGGACCGTTGCAGGCTGAGGTCGGGCGCCCGCTCTCCCAGGGCACCCGGGACCGTGTGGGACACTGGTCTAGACAACCGTCAGGAATCGTGAAGGGCAACACCATGGTTGAGCGCCGCGTCAACGTCGGCTGGGCCGAGGGGCTGCACGCCCGTCCCGCCTCGATCTTCGTCCGGGCGACCACGGCGACCGGCGTCCCGGTGACCATCGCCAAGGCCGGCGGCGAGCCCGTCAACGCCGCGTCGATGCTCGCGGTGCTGGGCCTGGGTGCGCAGGGCGGCGAGGAGATCGTGCTCGCGTCCGAGGCCGACGGCGCCGACGCCGCGATCGACCGGCTGGCGAAGCTGGTCGCCGAGGGCCTTGACGAGCTGCCCGAGACGGTCTGAGGACCGCGCTGATCCATGCGAGGAGTGCTGCCCGCCCGGGCGGCACTCCTTCGCATTTCCCGGGCACTGCCCGCGCACGCCGAATTCCGCCGCACGGCGAATTCTCGCGCACGGGTCATTGCACCCCCCTGTGCGCCGGAATTCGCGCGGCGGCGGGCGGACTCAAGAATTACCCGTCTTTGTATACGGCGACTTTGTTAATGCCGGACGCCCGACGTGTTTACGGCATGTTGCGAAATCCTCACCGCGCCGCCGCTCCGGTCGCCCCGGTGCGGGCGCAGCCGGTGCGCGCCCGTGGAGTGCTCGGCGTGCTGGGCGGTGAGGCCGCGGGCCCGCTCGGCGTCGCCGCGGGCGACCGCGTCGACGATCGCGCCGTGCTCCGCCCAGGCCTCGATCGGCCGGGACGGCGGCTCGACGGCGTACATCCAGGTGATCTTGTGGCGCAGCTGGGTCAGCAGGGCGATCAGGCCGGGGCTGCCCGAGGCCTGGACGAGCGTCTCGTGGAACCAGCCGCCCAGGGAGCGCAGGTCGTCGAGCTGACCGCGGCGGGCCCGCTCCTGGCCGAGCCGCACGAGCCCGCGCAGGACCTTCAGGTGCGCCTCGGTGCGGCGCTGGGCCGCGCGGGCGGCGCCCAGCGGCTCCAGGGCCGTGCGCATCTCCAGGAGGTCGGCCGCCTCCAGCTCGGTCGGCTCGGCGACGCAGGCTCCCGCGTGCCGGCGGGTCACCACGAAGCCCTCCGACTCCAGCGTGCGCAGGGCCTCGCGCACCGGGACCCGGGAGACGCCGTAGCGCCGCGCGAGCAGTTCCTCGGTGAGCCGGCCGCCGCGCGGGAAGACACCGCTGACGATGTCCTCGCGGATGGCCGTGCATACCGAATGCGCGGGAATGCGCATGTCCCGAACCTCCGTCTTGATCCCCGCGAAACGCGGTCGACCGACGCGTGTTCGCAGAACTCTATTGCAGAGCACGGGTATTTCCGACGGGGGACAGGAATTCGGCGAAATCTTTTGGCCTGAACCTGACGCCGGGCGCCGGGCCGCGGCCGGACACGCGCGAGGGCCCCGGCG
>NZ_JBHWZH010000195.1:0-8649 GCF_042728285.1 Streptomyces sp. NPDC060194
TCGTATTGGCTCCTACTACCACGGGTGCGACACTTACACGACACGCCCGCCGTCCCGCTCGGAGGAGCGGGACGGCGGTCGGGACAGGCGGTGGAGCTACGAGGCTCAGGCCTCGGACTTCTCCTCGTCGCCCTCGGCGGCGTCCTGCTCCGGGGCCTCGCCCTCGGCGGCCTCCGCCTCGGCGTCCTCGGCCGGCTCCTCGGCCTGCGCGGCCAGGATCTGGATGACGACCGCGTCGCCCTCGGTCACCAGCGTGGTGCCCTTGGGCAGCTCGATGTCGGAGGCGGAGATCGAGTCACCGGCGTCCAGGCCCTCGACCGAGACGGTGAAGGAGTCCGGGATGTGGGTGGCCTCGGCCTCGACGGAGACGGTGTTCAGGACGTGCTCGACCAGGTTCTGACCCGGGGCCAGGTCGCCCTCGGCCTGGACCGGGATCTCGACCGTGACCTTCTCGCCCTTGGCGACGACGAGCAGGTCGACGTGGACCAGGAAGCCCTTGATCGGGTCGCGGGTGACGTCCTTCGGGATGCACAGCTGCGACTTGCCGTCGATGTCCAGGTTCAGCAGCGCGTTCGAGGCGCGCAGCGCGAGGAGCAGCTCGTGGCCCGGAAGGGTGACGTGGACCGGGTCGTTGCCGTGGCCGTAGAGGACGGCGGGGACCTTGTCGGCGCGGCGGATGGCGCGGGCGGCGCCCTTGCCGAACTCGGTGCGGGTCTCGGCGGTGATCTTGATCTCGGACATGCGCGCTCCTCGTGGGAATTCGTCGGTGGCGGTCACCCGGCCACGACTCCCGGCCCGTCACAACCGCGGGCCTGCTACGAAGAGCGCGTCGATAACGGACCGCCGGTCCCGTTCGATGACGAACGCGGAACGGCCTCCCTCGCCGAGCAACTCCAGGAGTCTACCCGGCGGGGAGGCCGCTTCAGAAATCGATCACCCGGCGGTCAGCCGGCGGTGGTCCGCGTCACGCCTGCTCGTCGAAGAGGCTGGTCACCGAGCCGTCCTCGAACACCTCGCGGGCGGCGCGGGCGATCGTCGGCGCGATCGACAGCACGGTGATCTTGTCGAGCTCCAGCTCCTTCGGCGTCGGCAGGGTGTCGGTGAGGACGACCTCGCTGACCCGGGAGTTCTTCAGCCGGTCCGCGGCCGGACCCGACAGCACGCCGTGGGTGGCCGTCACGATGACGTCCGCCGCGCCGTGCGCGAACAGCGCGTCCGCCGCCGCGCAGATCGTGCCCGCGGTGTCGATCATGTCGTCGACGAGCACGCACACGCGGCCCTTCACGTCACCGACCACCTCGTGGACCGTCACCTGGTTGGCGACGTCCTTGTCCCGGCGCTTGTGCACGATCGCCAGCGGCGCGCCCAGGCGGTCGCACCAGCGGTCGGCGACCCGGACCCGGCCGGCGTCGGGGGAGACGACCGTCAGCTTGGTGCGGTCGACCTTCGCGCCCACGTAGTCCGCCAGGATCGGCAGCGCGAACAGGTGGTCCACCGGGCCGTTGAAGAAGCCCTGGATCTGGTCGGTGTGCAGATCGACCGTCAGGATCCGGTCCGCGCCCGCCGTCTGCAGCAGGTCCGCGACCAGACGGGCCGAGATCGGCTCGCGACCGCGGTGCTTCTTGTCCTGCCGGGCGTAGCCGTAGAACGGGATGATCACCGTGATGCTGCGGGCCGAGGCCCGCTTCAGCGCGTCGATCATGATCAGCTGTTCCATGATCCACTTGTTGATCGGAGCCGTGTGACTCTGGATCAGGAACGCGTCCGCGCCACGCGCCGACTCCTGGTACCGGACGTAGATCTCACCGTTGGCGAAGTCGAAAGCCTTGGTGGGGACCACCTCGATCCCCAGGTGGCGCGCCACCTCCTCGGCCAGTTCGGGGTGGGCCCGGCCGGAGAAGAGCATCATCTTCTTCTTCTCGCTGGTCGTCTTGGTCCCGCTCACAGCACTGTCTCCTCAGACGTTTTCGCTCTGGCCATCGGCAGCGTTCGGCCGCCGGTAAGGAGGGCGAGCCAGCCGAATCGTGTGCAGTTATCACAGTACGCCGAGATGACGGCGCCGCTTTTCGGTCACTCCTGGCCGGAAGTGCGCTCCGACGACGACTCGGCCGCCTGCGCCGCAGCGCTCCCGGGCCGCTTCCGGGCCACCCAACCCTCGATATTCCGCTGCTGGCCCCGGGCCACGGCCAGCGCGCCGGCCGGCACGTCCTTCGTGATCACCGACCCGGCGGCGGTGTACGCGCCGTCCCCGATCGTGACCGGTGCCACAAACATGTTGTCCGAACCGGTCTTGCAGTGCGACCCCACCGTCGTGTGGTGCTTGTCCTGCCCGTCGTAGTTCACGAACACGCTCGCCGCACCGATGTTCGTGTACTCGCCGATCGTCGCGTCGCCCACGTAGCTCAGGTGCGGGACCTTCGTCCCCTCGCCGATGCTCGCGTTCTTCGTCTCGACGTACGTGCCGATCTTCGCCTTCGCACCGAGCCGCGTACCAGGACGCAGGTACGCGAACGGGCCCACCGAAGCGCCCTCGCCCACCTCCGCGCCCAGCGCCACCGTGTTGTCCACCCGGGCCCCCGCGCGCACCACCGTGTCCGTCAGCCGCGTGTTCGGACCCACCTCCGCACCCGTCGCCAGATGCGTCGCGCCCAGCAGCTGCGTACCCGGGTGCACCAGCGCGTCCTGCTCGAACGTCACCGTGCAGTCGACCAGCGTGGTCGCCGGGTCCACCACCGTCACACCCGCCAGCATCGCGTCCCGCAGCAGCCGCGCGTTCAACGAGGCGCGGGCCTCCGACAGCTGCACCCGGTTGTTGATCCCCGCGATCTCGCGGTGGTCCGCCGCCACCGACGCACCCACCCGGTGACCGGCCTCGCGCAGGATGCCGAGGACGTCCGTCAGGTACTCCTCGCCCTGGCTGTTGTCCGTCCGCACCCGGCCCAGCGCCTCCACCAGGAGCCGGCCGTCGAACGCGAACACCCCGGAGTTGATCTCCCGGATCGCGCGCTGCGCCTCCGAGGCGTCCTTGTGCTCGACGATCGCCGTCACCGCGTCCGTCGCCGCGTCGCGGACGATCCGGCCGTAGCCCGTCGCGTCGGGGACCTCGGCGCTCAGCACCGTCACCGCGTTGCCGTCGGCCGCGTGGGTCGCCGCGAGGGCCTGCAGGGTCGCGCCGGTCAGCAGCGGGGTGTCCCCGCACACCACGACCACGGTCCCCTCGACCGCGTCCGCGCCCAGCGCCTCCAGGCCCATCCGGACCGCGTGCCCGGTGCCGTTCTGCTCCTCCTGCACGGCCGTGCGGATCGACGGGTCGACGCCGGCCAGGTGCTCGGTCACCTTCTCGCGCGCGTGCCCCACGACGACGACCAGCTCCCGCGGCCCCAACTCGCGCGCCGCGGCGACGACGTGCCCCACGAGCGAGCGCCCGCAGATCTCGTGCAGGACCTTCGGGGTCGCCGACTTCATGCGGGTGCCCTCACCCGCGGCGAGGATGACGACGGCGGCCGGGGGTGTGGCGCTCACAGGTGTGCCCTTCGGCGGTGGAGGTGGACACCGAGAGGATACCGAGGGGTGGTCCGGAGCGATCGGGGGGCGGGTCCGCCCGGGGGACGCCCCCGCAACGGCGAAGGGCCCCGACCGGTGAGGTCGGGGCCCTTCGGTGCGCTCCCCCGCCAGGACTCGAACCCGGACAGATGGCACCAAAAGCCACAGTGCTGCCAATTACACCACAGGGGACCAAAACGGACATCGCCTGGTCCGTCGTGGTTGCGGCACCCACTATGCCGCACCACCGGCCCTCGATGCGACGGTAAAGCCCGGCGCCCTGCGGCACAGCCAGGGGAATTGCCCGTGAGCGCGATCCGGGCCGCCCGTAGGGTGGGTGGTATGACCACGACGGGGGAAGAGCAGGGCTGGGCGGGCCGGGACGGGCCGGGCTGGTGGTGGTGGGGGAGACGGCGTTCGGCCGTGTTGGACGTGGGGCTCGCGGCGGTGTCCGCCGCGGAGTGCGGCGTCGAGGGCGCGGTGTTCGCCGGGAACACCGGGCTGCCCGCCGCGCTGGGCGTGCTGCTCGGCGTGCTGGCCGGCGGCGCGCTGGTGGTCCGCCGGCACTGGCCGATCGCCGTCGTGCTGGTCGCGATCGCGGTGACCCCCGCGGAGATGGGCTTCCTGCTCAGCATCGTCGGCGTGTACTCGCTCGCCGCGTCCGACGTGCCCCGCCGCATCACCGGCCTGCTCGCCGGGATGGCGACCACGGGCGTGTTCGTGGTGACGTTCGTGCGGATGCACCAGAGCGTCTCCCGGGGCGGATACGACCCGGGCGGCTGGTACGTCCCGCTGATGTCCGCGCTGGTCGCGCTCGGTCTGACCGCCCCGCCGCTGCTGCTCGGCCTCTACGTGGGGGCCAGGCGGCGGCTGATGGAGTCGCTGCGCGAGCGCGCGGACTCCCTCGAACGCGAGCTGTCGCTGCTCGCGGACCGTGCCGAGGAGCGCGCGGAGTGGGCCCGCACGGAGGAGCGGACGCGGATCGCGCGGGAGATGCACGACGTGGTCGCGCACCGCGTCTCGCTGATGGTCGTGCACGCGGCCGCCCTGCAGGCGGTGGCCCGCAAGGACCCGGAGAAGGCGGTGCGCAACGCGGCGCTCGTCGGCGACATGGGCCGGCAGGCGCTGACCGAGCTGCGCGAGATGCTCGGGGTGCTGCGCGCGGAGCCGGCCGTGTCGAAGCAGGGGCCGGGGGCGGTGGCCGTGGACGCGCCGCTGGAGTCCGTCGGGCGGGCGGCGGCCGCGGCCGCGTCGCGGGCCGACGACCCGCCGGGGGCGGCCGCGGACCTGGCCGACCTGGCCGAGCTGGTGGGGCAGTCGCGGGCGGCCGGGATGGTCGTCGAGCTGACGGTCCAGGAGGATGCCGGGGGCGCTGCGGGCGCGGAGTACGGGCCCGAGGTGGAGCAGACCGCGTTCCGGGTCGTGCAGGAGGGGCTGACGAACGTCCACAAGCACGCGGCGGGCGCGAAGACGTGGGTGCGGGTCGCCCGCCGGGCGGACGAGGTCGCGGTGCAGGTGGAGAACGAGGCGCCCGGGGACGGGGCCGCCGCGGCGGGGCTGCCCAGCGGGGGGAACGGCCTGGTGGGGATGCGCGAGCGGGTCCTCGGCCTAGGCGGGGTGTTCGTGGCGGGGGCGACGGACGCGGGCGGGTTCCGGGTCTCGGCGGTGATCCCGGCGCGGGCCGCGGCGGCGGACGGGGCGGGGCGGTCCGCGCCCGCGGCGGAGGGGACGGGCTGAGGCCCCGGCCCCGTCCCCAGGTCGGCCGGACCTCCGGCCGTACGAACCGGCGCACGGGCCCGGCCGGACCCGCCGGCGTCTCAGCCCACCGTCAGCCGTACCGGCCGGCCCCCGGTGAGCAGCACCGTCAGCGCCCGGTCCGCGTCCGGGCCGACGTACCAGTCCCCGGTGTGGTCGATCGCGTAGACCGCCCCGGCCGCGTCGACGGCGAGCAGCGCCTCGGAGTCCGCCTCGCGGCCCAGCGGGCTCAGCTCGGTGCCGAGCGCGCGGCCGAGGTCGGCGAGGGTGCGGGCCATGTGGAGGCCGGCGAGCGGGTCGAGGTCGAGGGTGAGCGGGGCGAGGTCGCGGCCGGCGGCGACCGGCGCGAGGCGCAGCCCGCCGAACTCGGCCCAGGCCTCGACGGCCGCGGGGAAGACGGCGTGCTCGTGCCCGCCGGGCGAGGTGTGGGCGCGCAGGGTGTCGGCCCAGTACTCGGCCTGCTCGATGTCCCAGCGGCCGGGCTCCCAGCCGGCCTCGCGCAGTAAGGCGCCGACGGCGGCGGGGAAGCGGGTGCGGGGATCGCGCGGGTCGTGCTCTTCGTACGCGGTGCTCACGGGGTGCGACGGCTCCTAGCCGGTGGTGGGGGTCTGGTCGGCGGCGAGGTCGACGGGGCGGACGCCGAGGTGGGCGAGGAGTTCGGCGCAGGACCGGCAGGGCGGGGCGTAGGTGCCGTGCAGCGGGTCGCCGTCCTCGCGGATGCGGCGGGCGGTGACGCGCGCGTGCTTGAGGACCTTGCGGGCCTCGCCGGAGGTGAGCGGCTTGCGCTGGGCGCGGCGGCTGCGGGCCTGGTCGGCCTTGGTCAACTGCCGTGAGAGCAGGATGACTTCGGGGCAGCGGCCGGTGTGCCGCTCGCGGTGGGCGACGGGCAGCGCGTCGAGGAAGTCCTGGACGAGGGCGTGCAGCACCGGCGGCTGGTCGGCGCGGCCGGCGGTGCAGGTGAACGTCTCGCCGCGCACGGACAGCGCGGCGGCGACGGTGGGGAGGATGCCGTCGCGCCGGTGCAGCAGGCGGGGCGGGCGGGGTGCGTCGGCGGCGGTCCAGGGGCGGCGCGGGTCGCCGGAGGGGTCGTGCGGCGCGGTGTCGTGTGCGCCGGACGAGTCCGGTGGTGCTGTGTGCATGGTGGTGCTTCCCTCCCGTGCCCAGGCCGCGCGGCCCGGGTGTCACGCCCCCGTTACTGGGGGACAGCCTGCCAAAGGGGACGGTCGGTACGGAAGCGGGGGTCTGTGGATCACGCCCCGGGGAGGGGCTGGGTCCGGGCGTGTCGCAGGCCATAGTCTGGTGCTCATCAGCCATTCGCAGCAGGGGGAACCCGCCATGACGACAGGTCGGCTCGGGCAGCAAGCCGCGCCACCGAACGCCGCCTACGCCGGGCAGGTCGTGCACTTCCCGGACCCGGTCAGAGCGGCCCGACACCCCCGCGGGGTCAGGGTGGACGCCGACGGCTACCCGGACTTCTCACCGTACGCGCGCGCTGCGGCCGAGGTCGCGGAGCCGCCGGAGGGCTTCGGCATCGACGAACTGCGGCTGACGGACTACGTGTCGGCCAACGCGGCCCTGCACGCGGAGGGCCACGAGCTGTGGGCGAGCGTCGACCCGGTGGCCACCCCGCACGGCTGGACGTGGCACCACGTGGCCGGATCCCGCCGTATGGAGCTGGTCCCGGTCGAGGTGAAGGCGCTCCTGCGGCACCACGGCGGTCTCGCGACGGCGGACGTCGACCAGGACAAGAGGGGCACGCGCCCGCTCCAGGAGACGCGCCCGGCGCACTTCGGGCTGCCGCGCGCGGGTCTGGCCGTGACGGAGGGCCAGGTGCGGGACCTGGAGGAGGACCTCGGCTACCGGCTCCCGGGCGGCTACCGCTCGTTCCTGAAGGCGGCCGGCGGCTGCGCCCCCGTCGGCGCGGCGCTGGACGCCGAGTTGGGGCTGCTGGTCGACCAGCCGTTCCTGACCGTGCGCGACCAGGCCGCGGTCAACGACCTGAGCTATGCGAACAAGTGCCTGCGCGACCACCTCACCAAGGACTACCTGGCGGTCGCCTTCGTGCAGGGCGGACTGCTCGCGGTCAAGGTGCGGGGCGCGGGGGCGGGCTCGGTCTGGTTCAGCGCGTACGACGACGTGCGCGACCGGCCCGAGTGGTCGATGCCGGAGCGGGTGGAGCGGCTGCTGCTGCCGTGCGGCGCGGACTTCGACGAGTTCCTCGGCCGGCTGGCCGGCAGCCCGCCGGAGCTGGACACGGTGGCGAACCTGATGGTGGACGGCGGATTCGCGAGCGCGGTCCCGGTCGCGGACGAGAGCTGAGGAGCGGGCGATGGTGACCTTCGCTCAGGCGCAGGAGCGCGCCGAGGAGTGGATCAACGAGGGCGTGCCCGCGTACCAGCACCGCGAGGTGCGGGTCCGGGAGTTCGACCTGGGGTTCGTGGTGTGGGCGGAGGACCGCGCCGACGGTCCGACGTCGGACGACGGCGGGCAGCGGCTCGTCATCGCCCGCGACAGCGGCGAGGTGACGCTCTGGCCGGGCCTCCCGGTCGGCGAGGTCGTCCGCCGCTACGAGGAGGCGTACGGGACCGCCGCCGAGCCGTCCGACGCCGCCCCGCGGGCCGAGCGGGTGGACCTGGGGGCGACGTCGTTCCTGCTCAGCCCGCCGGAGTGGCTGCAGGACGCGGCGGACAAGCTCGGCATCGGGGAGCGTCCCGGCGGCGGCCGCACGGCGGACGCCGCGCCGCAGGACACCCCCGCGGACCGCTGGCCCACGTCGGCCGGCGACGGCGCTCCCGACGTGGCGCAGTCCTGGCGCGGGACGGAGCTGGAGGAGACGACGGGGGCCCGGCGGGACGAGGACCGGGCGCAGACCCTGGGCTACGCGCCCGGCGGCGCGGCACCCGCGTCCGGACCGGCGGACACCGCCGCGTACGTCCCGGGCGGGGCGGACGCGGGTTCCGGCGCGGCGGGATCCGGTGCCGCGGCATCCGGCGCTCCGGAGCGCCCGCCGTTCGCGCCGCCCGCCGCACGGGAGCCCGCGGGCAGCGACACGCCGTGGGCCGGGACGGACGTGAACACGGGCGCGGACTCCGACGACCACCTCGTCCCCCCGCCGGCGACGGTCTTCGCGCCGCCCGTACGGGAGGCGGAGCCGGCCGACCCGGAGGGGCGGACCGCGCTGCTCCCCGGCGGGAGCGCGCTGCCGCCGACGGCGGAGTCCCCGGCCGTGGACGCGAACCGGCACCATGACGCGACGGTCCTCGCGGGGCCGTCCGTGGGCGGTCCCGCCGCGCCGCGGCCGCCGGGCGCCCCGAAGGCGCCGGGCGCGCCGGGTGCTCCCGGCGCCCGCGC
>NZ_JBHWZH010000196.1:0-8632 GCF_042728285.1 Streptomyces sp. NPDC060194
GATCGCGGCCGGCCGCCGGGGGTCGAAGGGGGGCGTCCTGGGACGCGCCCCGGCGGGGGTCAGTCCTCCGGCAGCTCGACCGGCGCGATCTCGTCGTAGACGTCGCCCGGACCGGGGTTGGCCGCGTCCGTCGCCCCGCCGAACTGGTGCATGACGCCCCAGACGGCGTTCAGCGCGGTCTGCACCGCGCCCTCGGCCCAGCCGGCCGTCCAGGAGATGTCGTCGCCGGCGAGGAACAGGCCGCGCTTGTCCTCGGGGAGCCGGTCCTGCATGAAGTGCGTGAACAGCCGGCGCTGGTAGCGGTAGTGGCCCGGCAGGTTCGCCTTGAACGCGCCCATGAAGTACGGCTCGTTCTCCCAGGACACGGTCACCGGGTTGCCGATGACGTGCTTGCGGATGTCCACCCCGGGATAGATCTCGCCGAGCGACTTCAGCATGACCTCCATGCGCTCCTTCGCCGACAGCGGCAGCCACTTGAGGCTGTCGTCGCACCAGGTGTAGGAGAGGCAGATGACGGCCGGCTTGTCGGGGCCGTCGTCGAGCAGGTAGGTGCCGCGGGTCATCCGGTCGGTGAGCGTCATCGACATGACGTCGCGGCCGGTCGGGTTGCCCTGGGCGTCGACGGCCTTGTCGAGCCAGAACGGCCGGTCGACGGGGACGAACAGCTTGGAGGACTCCATGTAGTGGGTCCGCTCCATCGCCGTCCAGTGGTCGATCGGGAACAGCGAGTCGTCGCAGTCGATCTTGGACAGGAGCATCCAGGACTGCGCGGTGAAGACCGCGGCGGGGAAGGTGCGGATGTCGCCCGAGGCATCGGTGACCGTGATGCCGTTGCCCGCCGTGCGGTGCAGCCGGGTCACGGCTCCGCGGGGGGTGCGGCCCTCGTGCAGCGAGGCGAGCGAGGTGCCCTCGGGCCAGTGCACGATCTTGCGCGGCTCGCGCTCCCACAGCCGCAGCGGGAGCTGCTGGCTGCCGCCGACGATGCCCCGGTGGAAGTCGTCCGCCTCGGTGTAGACGACGCGGAGGATCTCCAGGATGGAGTTGGGGAAGTCGGTGTCCCAGCCGCCGGTGCCGAAGCCGACCTGGCCGAAGATCTCCCGGTGGCGGAAGGACTTGAAGGCCTCGGAGTCGCAGAGGAAGCCGTAGAAGGTCTGGTTGTCGAGCTTCTCCACCAGGCGCGACCAGATCTCCCGGATCCGGGGGACGTCCCGCTCGCGCAGCGCGCGGTTCATGTCGGAGAAGTCGGCGCCCTCCTCCAGGCAGGTGGCCCAGGCGGCGGCCACGTCGCGGTAGACCTGCGGCAGGTCCTCCACGGTCTCCGCGTAGTACGACTCGCCCTTGAGGTCGACGACGGTGGAGGGGGTGGCCTCGGCGAGCGGGTTCGGGAACGGCCGGGTCTCCAGGCCCACCAGGTCGATGTAGTGCTGGAGCGCGGTGGACGACGGCGGGAAGCGCATCGCGCCCATCTCCGCGGTGAGCGAGGGGTCGCAGCCCTCGAAGCCGACGGTCCGCAGCCGCCCGCCGATCTGGTCGGCCTCGTAGACGACCGGCTTGAGCCCCATCTTCATCAGCTCGTACGCCGTGATGATCCCCGAGAGCCCGCCGCCGATGACCGCGACCTCGCGGCCGTGCTCGGTGGCCGGGATCTGGCCGAGGCCGGCCGGGTGCGCCAGGAAGTCGTCGTAGGCGTACGGGAAGTCCGGCCCGAACATGGTGATCGGCGGCTGCTGGTCGTCGGTGTGCTGGACCGCGGTGGGCACCGTGGACGTCATGGGGCTTCGTGCTCCTGGGAGGAAGGGCGGGGAGGGTCAGCGGGTGAGGGCGCCGTAGAGCCCGGCGCGCCGGTCGCTCAGGTACGGGTTGGCCTTGCGGGAGGCCGCGAGCAGCTCGGGGTCGGCGTCGGCGAGCAGCAGCTCCTCGCCGTCGCCGGCGCGGGCGGCGGCGACCCCGTCGGGGCCCGCCAGCGTGCTCAGCCCGACGAAGTCGAACTCGCCCTCGCGGCCGACCCGGTTCACGTAGGCCACGTACATCTGGTTCTCGAAGGCGCGGACCGGGACGAGCGCGTCGGGGACGAACCGGTAGGGGTGCATCTGCGCGGTCGGGACCACGAGGAGGTCGGTCCCGGCCAGCGCGTGGGCGCGGACGTTCTCCGGGAACTCCACGTCGTAGCAGATCATGATGCCGACCCGCAGGCCGTCGAGGTCGGCCTGGACGACCGGCTCGGCGCCGGGCGTGAAGTGCTCCTGCTCGAAGCAGCCGTAGAGGTGGGTCTTGCGGTAGTTCGCCAGGCGGGCGCCGTCGGGGCCGATCAGCTGGGCGGAGTTGTGGACGGTCTCGCCGTCGCGCTCCGGGTAGCCGTAGAGGATCGCGATCCCGTGGCGGACGGCGGTCTCGGCGAGACGGGCGGACGAGGGGCCGTCGGCGGGCTCTGCGAGGCGGGCGATGTCGTCGCCGATCGCGTAGCCGGTCAGGAACAGCTCGGGGCAGACGAGCAGCCGGGCCCCGGCGGCCGCCGCCTCGGCCGCGCGCGCCTCCACGGCCGCGAGGTTGCGGGCCGGGTCGCCGGGCGTGCCGGAGCTCTGGAGCAGGGCGGTGCGCAGGGGCGCGGACATGGGCGTACCTCGGGGGAACGGGGCCGGAGCGGGGATACGGAAAACGGTACGTTTCGGTGATCGCCCGGGACAAGACGCGACTCTTGCGCACCGAGGAGCGATTCGTTGCGCGTGGCGCGGTCCGCGCGGCGATTCGTTGCGTGACGGCAACGCGGGCGCAACGGATCGACGGTCGGGAGCCCGGGACGCACCGCGGGAGGGGACCTAGCTAGGCGGGCGCGCCCGAGGAGTAGCGCCGCAGCAGCGGGGAGAGCACGAGCACGGACTTCGTCCGCTCCACGAAGGGCTCGCCCGCGATCCGCTCCAGGACCTGCTCGAAGTGCCGCATGTCGGAGGCGAGGACCTGCACGATGGCGTCCGCCTCCCCCGTGACGGTCGACGCCGAGGCGACCTCGGGGTAGCGCTCGAGCCCGCGCTGGATGGCGTCGGGCGAGGTGTTGCTGCTGCAGTAGATCTCGATGAACCCCTCGGTGCGCCAGCCGAGCGCCGCCGGGTCGACCCGGACGGTGAACCCGGTGATCGCCCCCACCTCGCGCAGCCGGTCCACCCGGCGCTTGACGGCCGGCGCGGACAGGCCCACCTCGGCGCCGATGTCGGCGTAGGACCGGCGGGCGTCGGCCGCGAGGGCGTGGACGATGCGGGCGTCGAGGTCGTTCAGGCTCACTGCGGGCGGTTCACTTCTCTGCGCGGGGCGGGCGAAACGGGCGGGCGGGACGGCGGGTGCGGAGTACGGCGGCGGCCGTATGCGAAGTAGAACACAGAGGTCGCGGCGGGATCACGAAGGGGGAATGGTCCGGCGCGGACCGGGTAGACGCCGCATCGACCTGCGACCGCCCCACCCCCGGAGGACCGCCGTGCTGATGGCCCACCCCACCGTGCTGCGCAATCTCGTCGACCGGTACGAGTCGCTCCGGGCCGCCCCGAAGCTGGACCGGGCGGGCCGGCGCCGCCTGGAGGACACCGTCTACACGCTGTGCGTGTCCACCGGCACCCGCGACGTCGAGGCGGCTCTGGCGCAGGCGCGCTCGGTGCTGACGAGGGCGGCCGCGGCCTGAGGCCTCTTCGGAGCTCGGTGCGACGCCCCTGGAACGTCGACTAGGGTCGTTCGACCGAATGCACGAAACGGGCCTGGTCGGAGCCGCGCGTCGCCCCGCGTGCCGCCCTCGGCCCCCGGGGCGACCGGCCCCGGACTGATCGGAACGCGAGAGGTGCTGGGTGAGTTCCACCGAGGCAGTGGTGCGGGAGCGTCTGGCCGACGCCCTGCGCGAACGCGAGGAGCAGACCGCGGACCGCTGGGTCCGGCTCCGGCTCCGTCAGGGGGCGCTCGGCGTCGAGCTGGACGCGCGCGAGCTGCGCGAGGAGGCCGACCTGCTCGTCTCCGCGCTCGCCGACGGCCTGGCGGGCGACGAGCCGGTGGACCGCCCGGTGGCCGGCCGACACGACCTCACCCGCACCAGGCTCGGCGAGGCGCTGAGCGAGACCGTCAAGCTGACCGGCCGGCCCGACCCCGAGGCGGCGGCGAGCCGGTGACCACCCCGCGGCCCACGGGCGTACCGATCCTGCGGCTCGGCGACGTCCTCGTCACCGGCCTGGTCGACGAGCTCGACGACAGCTCGGCCCTGGCCTTCGCCGACGAGCTCACCGAGCGGATCGCGGCCGACGCGGCCCGCGGCGTGCTGATCGACATCTCCCGGCTGGAGCTCATCGACTCCTTCGTCGCCCGCAGCCTGATGGAGCTGACCGGCATGGCGCGGCTGCTGGGCGCCCGGGTGATCGTGGCGGGCATGCGCCCGCCGGTGGCGATCACCCTGGTCGAGCTGGGCCTGCGGCTGACCGGCGTCGAGACCGCGCTCAACGCGGAGAAGGGCCTCGAGGCGCTGGGCTGGCAGCGTTCGACCGACTCCGCCCGCCCCGCCGAGGGAGGGCCGCGTGGCACTCTCCGGTGAACAGCGGCGGATCACCGCCGACGTGGTGCGCCAGCGCAGCCCCCTCGTCCAGGACGCGCAGCGCACGAGCCACGCGGTGGTGACCGAGGAGGACCTGCTCACGGTCCGGCACGCGGTGCGGGCCGCGGCCATCGACGTCGGCTTCGGCCTCATCGACCAGACCCGGGTCGTCACCGCCGCCAGCGAGCTGGCCCGCAACGCCTACGTGCACGGCGGCGGCGGCACGGTGGTGATCGAGGTCCTCAGACACGGCGGCCGGCGCGGCCTGCGGCTGTGCGTCCGCGACGAGGGCCCGGGCATCCCGGACCTGGACGCGGCGATGACCGACGGCTTCACCACCGGCGCGGGCCTCGGGCACGGCCTGGGCGGCGCGGGGCGGCTGATGGACGAGTTCAGCGTCGACTCCGGCCCCGGCACGGGCACCACGGTGGTCGCCACCCGCTGGGCCACCCGGTGACGGGCCCCGACGCCGCCCCCGTCCCGGCCCTCACGGTCCCTCCGGCCGCACTCCCGACCGCGCTGCTCCGGGCCCTGCGGCACACCCGCGGCGCGGCGGCAGCCCTCCCGCGGACCGACGCCGAGGGCGCAACGCTCCGCTCGGTGGGCGACATCCGGCTCATCGTCATCGGATGCGACGGTGTACACCAGCGCCTCACGGGGCATTCGGGAGGGGTGGGACGGAATCTGCCCGCGTCGCGCGTAGAACGCGTGCGCCCCGAGCCGGGCGCGGACACGGCGGTGCTGCACACCGACGGCACCGGCCACCGCTGGGCCGAGGCCCCCTCCCGCTTCCTGCTGCGCCTGCCCCCGCCGCCGCTCGCCGCCGCCCACGGCCACCGGCGCGGACGGGACGACGCGGCGGTGCACGTCACGGGCACGACGAAGAGAGCCGCATGATCCGCCGGTCGACGACCCTGCACTCCCTGCCCGCCCTGCGCACGGCCCTGCGCCTGCTGGCGCACGAGCTGCGCCTCCCGGCCGACGTGCGGTCCCGCCTCGCGCTGTCGGTCGCCCGGGCCGCCTCCGGCGAGCTGGCGGCGGGCCGGGCGGTCACGCTCGACGCCTCCGCGCACGACCCGGCCGCCCCCGGGGAGCCCTGCCCGCTGACCGTCCGGCTGCGCGCCCCGCTCGCCCCCCGCCCCGCCGAGCTGCCGCTCGACGACCTGCCGCTGCCGGCCGAGCGGCTGCCGGACGCGGCCGTCTGGCGGCTGCAGGCCCCGTCGGCGGGCGCCGGGACGCCCCCGGGCGCGGAACCGGCCGCCGGCAGTGCGCCCGCCGGCCCGCGGCGGATCATCGAGCAGCTGGAGGAGGAGCTGCAGGACGCCCTCTCCCGCGCCGACTCCCTCGCCTCGGACCTGGAGCGGCTCAAGCACGAGCTGGGCGAGACCAACAGCGGCGTGCTCGCCCTCTACGTCCAGCTGGAGGAGCGCGACGAGCAGCTGCGCCGGGCCCACGGGCAGATGCTCCGTGAGCTGGAGGACGCCCTGCGCCCGCACCCGGTCCGCGTCCCGGGCGTGGAGATGGCGATCCACTACGAGCCGGCCGGGACCGACGCCCCCACCGGCGGCGACCTCTACGACTGGTTCCTGCTGCCCGACGGCACCGTCCACATCACGGTCGTCGACGCGCTCGGCCACGGCGTCACCAGCACCCGGGGTGCGCTGAACGTCACCCACGCCGTCCGCACGCTCGCCCTGGAGGGCCATCCGCTGCAGTCGATCGTGGCGCGCACGGACGAGATCCTGCTGCCGCTGGACCCCGAGCTGATGGCGACGGTGCTGCTCGCCCGGCTCGACCCGGCCACCGGCGACCTGACGCTCGCCAACGGCAGCCATCCCCCGCCGCTGCTGATGCGCGCCGACGGCGCCGGGCAGCTCATGGAGGTCCGCGGCCGGGGCATCGGCTACCCGATGCCGGGCAGCGACGGCCTGCTCCACGACCGGCTCGACCCCGGCGACCTGCTCGTCCTGTACACCGACGGGCTGACCGAGAGCCGCCGCGACCCGCTGGAGGGCGAGCGGCGGCTCGCCCACGCGGCCCGCCGCCACCGCCACCTGCCGATAGAGGAGATCCCCGGCGCGCTCGCGGAGGACATGCACTCGGTGATCCTGCACCCCGACGACACCGTGGCCCTGACCGTCCGCAGAACCGCGCCGGCGCCCGACGAGGAAGGCTCATGACGAAGACCCCGCACCTGACCGTCGAGATCGCCGAGGAGGAGCGCGGCACCCTGGTGACGGTGGCCGGCGACCTCGACTACGACAGCTCGCCCCGGCTGCAGGCGGCGCTGGACGGTCTGCGCCTGGGCGCCGACCGCGTCCTCGTGCTGGATCTCGCCGGTCTGACGTTCTTCGACTCCAGCGGTGTCACGGTGCTGATCGTCGCCCGGAAGCTCGCGCTCGCCGCGGGGGCGTCGATCGCCGTCAGCGCGCTCACCCCGATGGTCGCGAAGATCTTCCGCATCACCGGCCTCGACCAGGTGTTCCCCTGCTATCCGGACGCGGGGGCGGCGCTCGCCCACCCTCCGGCGGACGCGTGACAGCGGCCGTTCATGAAAGCCGCCCGGCGGGGTATGCGGACCTGTGATGAGTGAGGAGCCGCACGTGGTGGTCATGGATTCAGACAGGTCAGAGCAGCAGTCCGACAGCGCCGCCGCGCGTACGCTGGCCGCCGACTTCGTCCGGCGCCACTGCCCCTGGGCCGACCTCGAAGCGGTGCTGCTGGTCGTCTCCGAGCTGGTGACGAACGCCGTCCGGCACACCGCGGGATGGTGGCGGCTGCAGATGTGGGCCCACCAGGGCGAGCTGGTCATCGAGCTGGACGACACCAGCCACGAGCTGCCGGTGGCCCGCACGCCGGACTTCGCGGGCGGCGGCGGTTTCGGCTGGCACATGGTGCAGCGGCTGGCCGCCCGGGTCGAGGTCCTCGCGATGGGCACCGGCAAGCGGATCAAGGCGACCTGGTTGGCGCCGATGGCGGCGGTGCCCGCCTGAGGGCGCGGACGCGGCGAGAAGGGGGCGTCCGCGAGGACGCCCCCCTTCGTGTCTGCGCGATGTCCGCGCGCGCCGGCCGGCTCAGTCCTCGACGAGCAGTCCCGCCCGCAGCCGTGCGGTGATCCGGGTGAGCAGCCGGGAGACGTGCATCTGCGAGATGCCGAGCTCGGCGCCGATCTCCGCCTGCGTCAGCTCGTCGCCGAAGCGCATCTGCAGGATCTGCCGCTCCCGGGGGTCGAGCGCGTCGAGCAGCGGCTTGAGCGCCTGGACGTTCTCGGTGATCTCCAGCTCCGGGTCCACCCCGCCGATCCGCTCGGCGAGCGGCGCCGAGGTGTGCTCGGCGGACTCGTCGGAGGGCAGGTCGATCGAGCCGGCGGAGTAGCCGTTGCTCGCGATGATCCCCTCGACGGCCTCCTCCTCGGAGATGCCGAGGTGGGCGGCGAGTTCGGCGGTGGTCGGGGCGCGGTCGAGCCGCTGGGCGAGCAGGTCGGAGGCCTTCGCGAGGTCGATCCGCAGCTCCTGCAGCCGCCGCGGCACGTGGACCGCCCAGCTGGTGTCGCGGAAGAACCGCTTGATCTCACCGACGATGTACGGGACGGCGAAGGTCGCGAACTCGACCTCACGGGAGAGGTCGAACCGGTCGATCGCCTTGATCAGGCCGATGGTGCCGACCTGGACGATGTCCTCCATCTGGTCGGCCCGGTTGCGGAACCGCGACGCGGCGAACCTGACCAGGGCCAGGTTGAGTTCGATGAGCGTGTTGCGCGCGTACTGGTGGTCGTGGGTGCCCTCTTCGAGGGTCGACAGCCGCTCGAAGAACAGCCGCGAGATCTCCCGCGCGTCCTTCGGGGCGACGTCACCGGGGTCCGCGACGTGCGGCAGCCCGCGGTCGAGCGCCTCCGCGTCGGTGTCGCGGGCGGTTTCGCTCCGGACCGTCGTCCTCGCCGTGGACACAGTGTCCTCCCCTTGCTTCGGCGGCTGTTGCCCAGCCCGTCTACCCGGTCTCGTGCGGACCATTCCTGCGTGGGCCGACTTTTCTCGCGGAACATCCTACGCGCCGGACGACCCGGCCCGACAGGGC
>NZ_JBHWZH010000197.1:0-8491 GCF_042728285.1 Streptomyces sp. NPDC060194
GGATCGCCGGGCCGCCGCACCCCTCAGAGCGCGCCGACGATGTCCTCCACGCGGGCCTTCGCGTCGCCGAAGAGCATGGAGGTGTTGTCCTTGAAGAAGAGCGGGTTCTGCACGCCCGCGTAGCCGGAGGCCATGGAGCGCTTGAAGACGATGACCTTGCCCGCCTCCCAGACGGTGAGCACGGGCATCCCGGCGAGCGGGCTGCCGGGGTCCTCGGCGCCGGCCGGGTTGACGGTGTCGTTGGCGCCGATGACGAGGACGACGTCGGTCCTGCCGAAGTCGTCGTTGATCTCGTCCATCTCCAGGACGATGTCGTAGGGCACCTTGGCCTCGGCCAGGAGCACGTTCATGTGGCCGGGGAGCCGGCCGGCGACCGGGTGGATGCCGAACCGCACGTCGACGCCCCGGGCGCGCAGCTTGGAGGTCAGTTCGGCGACGGGGTACTGGGCCTGGGCGACGGCCATGCCGTAGCCGGGGGCGATGACGACGGAGCGGGCGGTGCCGAGGAGTTCGGCGGCCCCCTCGGGGGTGATCTCGGTGTGCTCGCCGTAGTCGACGTCGGCGTCCGAGGCGACCTCGATGCCGAAGCCGCCGGCGATGACCGCGATGAAGGAGCGGTTCATCGCCTTGCACATGATGTAGCTGAGGTACGCGCCGGAGGAGCCGACGAGGGCGCCGGTGACGATCAGCAGGTCGTTGCCGAGCAGGAAGCCGGACGCGGCGGCGGCCCACCCGGAGTAGCTGTTCAGCATCGAGACGACGACCGGCATGTCGCCCCCGCCGATCGAGGCGACCAGGTGCCAGCCGAGCGCGAGGGCGAGGACCGTCACGGCGATCATCAGCCACAGGCTGGGGGCGACGACGAACCAGACGGTGGCCACGGCGAACACCCCGAGCGCGCCGAGGTTCAGGGCGTTCTTGCCGGGCAGCACCAGCGGCCTCGAGTCGATGCGCGCGGCGAGCTTGAGGTAGGCGACGACGGATCCGGTGACGGTCACCGCGCCGATGAACAGGCCGATGACCACCTCGGCGTGGTGGATGCCGAGCATGTCGAGCGCGGCGAGGGCCTCGGCCTCGTGCCCGCCCGGGTCGTGCTCGACGTTGAGGTAGCCGTTCCAGCTGACCAGGACGGCGGCCATGCCGACGAACGAGTGCAGCAGCGCGATGAGTTCGGGCATGCCGGTCATCTCGACGCCGCGGGCCCGCTGGAGGCCGATGAGCGCGCCGACGAGCATCGCGGCGGCCAGCAGGCCGAGGCCGGCCCCGCTGACGTCGCCGTCGAGGGCGAGGACGACGGTCGCGGCGAGAGCGACGCCCATGCCGAGCATGCCGAAGGCGTTGCCGAGCCGGGCCGTCTCGTGCTTGGAGAGTCCTGCCAGCGCGAGGATGAAGAGCAGCGCGGCAACAAGGTAGGCCGCCTGGGCGGCGGTGTTCGCAGACATGTCAGCTCCGGTTGAACATCGCGAGCATGCGACGCGTCACCGCGAAGCCGCCGAAGACGTTGATACTGGCCAGCAGGATCGCCACGGTCGACAGGACCGTGACCGCCGTACCCGTCCGCCCGATCTGCAGCAGGGCGCCGACGACGATGATCCCGGAGATCGCGTTCGTGACGGACATCAGCGGGGTGTGCAGCGCGTGGTGCACGTGGCCGATGACGTAGTACCCGATGACGATCGCGAGGACGAAGACGGTGACGTGCGGAAGGAGGGGCGCGGGCGCGAAGGCGGCGGTGAGGAACAGCGCGAGCGCGCCGACGGCGACGCCGCCGAACCTCTGCCGGGCCGTCATCGGCGTCTTCGCCGGTACGGGGACGGGCGCGGAGGCCGCCGCGGCGACGGGGGCCGGGGCCGCGGATACCTGCACCGGCGGGGGCGGCCAGGCGGACTCGCCGCGGCGGACGACGGTGATCGAGCGCTGGACGGGGTCGTCCCAGTCGAGGACCAGCGCGCCGTCCTTGGCCGGGGTCATCAGCTTGAGCAGGTTCACCAGGTTGGTGCCGTACAACTGCGAGGCCTGCGCGGGCAGTCGGCCGGCGAGGTCGGTGTAGCCGAGGATCGTCACGCCGTTCGCGGTGACGGTCCGCTCGCCCTTCACGGTGCCCTCGACGTTGCCGCCGTTGGCGGCCGCCATGTCGACGATCACCGAGCCGGGTCTCATCGCCGCCACCATCTCGGCGGTGATCAGGGTCGGCGCGGGGCGGCCGGGGATCAGCGCGGTGGTGACGACGATGTCCACGTCGCGGCACTGGGCGGCGTACAACTCGGCCTCGCGGGCCTTGTAGTCGTCGCCCATCTCCTTGGCGTAGCCCGTCTTCGAGACCTCGACCTCGGCGGACTCGATCGAGAGGTACTCCCCGCCCAGCGAGCGGACCTGGTCGGCCACCTCGGGCCGGGGGTCGGTCGCCCGGACGACCGCGCCGAGCGATCCGGCGGCGCCGATCGCGGCCAGACCGGCGACGCCCGCTCCGGCCACCAGCACCTTCGCCGGGGGCACCTTGCCGGCCGCGGTCACCTGGCCGGTGAAGAACCGGCCGAACTCGTGGGCCGCCTCGATGACGGCCCGGTAGCCGGCGATGTTGGCCATCGAGGACAGCACGTCCATCGACTGCGCGCGGCTGATGCGCGGCACGGCGTCCATCGACAGCGCGGTGAAGGGCCGCCGGCCCAGCTCCTCGACCATCGCGGGGTCGAAGGCGGGCGAGAACAGGGCGATCACCGTGGCCTCGGGGCGCACCCGGTCGAGCTGCGAGGGGTCGGGGGCGTTCACCCCGAGCACCACGTCCGCGGCCGCCGCGTCGCCCGCGGTCGCGCCCGCGGCCCCGTAGGCGTCGTCGGTGAAGCCGGCGGCGACGCCCGCGCCCGGGTCGACGACCACGTCGTACCCGAGGGCGCGGATCTTCTCCACGGTGGCAGGCGTGGCCGAGACGCGGTTCTCACCCGCCCGGGCTTCCTTGAGGACTCCGACAATCACGCGTGTTCTCCGTTCGCTGCTCCGGCCGCAGGCGGCCTCGTCCCATTCGATCAGCGGTGCACCCACGGTGATCGGGAGCACGGCGCTCAGCTTGGCGGCCCGGCGCTGGTCTTGAACAGCTTTCGCCGGTGAGGCGCGCGCAACACTTCCGGCGCGTCCGCGCCCTCACGGGAGGGCGGTGGGGCCTGTGCGGGAAGCGTCATCACGCACGCCACAGCGGTGTGACCAGGCGGAAACCCGCCCTCCCTACCGTGCTGGTCAGCGCGCCACCAGGGGTGCGCGGACCGGGAAGGGGAGGCGCGGTGCCCGCTGGTTCTCAGAAGGACGGCGTCCGTACGGCCTGCTCGTACTGCGGGGTCGGCTGCGGGATCGTCCTCGACGTGGTGCGCGACCCGGTCGACGGCAGGCGGCGGGTCGCGAAGGTCTCCGGGGACCCGGCGCATCCCGCCAACTCCGGTCGTCTGTGCACGAAAGGGGCGACGAGCGCGGACATGATGGCCGCGCCGGACCGGTTGTCGACCGCGCTGGTGCGCCCCTCGCGCGGCGCCGAGCCCGAGGCGGCCGACGTGGACGACGCCGTGGCCGCCGTCGCCGGCCGGCTGCTGGCGATCCTGGACGAGCACGGGCCCGACGCGCTGGCGTTCTACGTCTCGGGGCAGATGTCGATCGAGGCCCAGTACCTGGCGAACAAGCTGGCCAAGGGGTTCGTCCGGACGAACACCATCGAGTCCAACTCCCGGCTGTGCATGGCGAGCGCCGGCACCGGCTACAAGCTGTCGCTCGGCGCGGACGGTCCGCCGGGATCGTACGACGACCTCGACCGCGCGGACCTGTTCCTCGTGGCCGGGGCCAACATGGCCGACTGCCACCCGATCCTCTTCCTGCGGATGGCCGAGCGGATGAAGGCGGGCGCGAAGCTGATCGTCGTCGACCCGCGCCGCACCGCCACCGCCGAGAAGGCGGACCTCTTCCTGCAGATCAGGCCGGGGACCGACCTGGCGCTGCTGAACGGGCTGCTCCACCTCGTCGTGGCGGACGGCCGCACCGACGACGCGTTCGTCGCCGAGTTCACCGACGGGTGGGAGGCGATGCCCGCGTTCCTCGCCGACTACCCGCCGGCCCGCGTCGCGGAGATCACCGGCATCCCGGAGGCCGACATCCGGCGGGCCGCGCGGTGGATCGGCGAGGCGGGCGAGTGGACGAGCTGCTGGACGATGGGGCTCAACCAGTCCACCCACGGCACCTGGAACACCAACGCGCTGGTCAACCTGCACCTCGCCACGGGGGCGATCTGCCGCCCGGGCTCCGGGCCGCTCTCGCTGACCGGTCAGCCGAACGCCATGGGCGGCCGGGAGATGGGGTACATGGGCCCCGGACTGCCGGGGCAGCGGTCGGTCCTGGTCGACGCCGACCGGGCGTTCACCGAGGAGCTGTGGAACCTTCCCGCGGGCTCGCTGCGGACCGACGTCGGGCACGGCACGGTGGAGATGTTCGAGCGGATGGCCGCCGGGGACGTCAAGGCCTGCTGGATCATCTGCACCAACCCGGTGGCCTCCGTCGCGAACCGCGCCACCGTGGTCGCCGGCCTGGAGGCCGCCGAACTCGTCGTCACCCAGGACGTGTTCGCCGCGACGGAGACGAACGCGTACGCCGACGTCGTCCTGCCGGCGACGCTGTGGGCGGAGTCCGACGGGGTCATGGTCAACTCGGAGCGGAGCCTGACCCTGGTGCCGGGCGTCGTCGACCCGCCGGGCCAGGCGCTGCCGGACTGGGAGCTGATCGCCCGGGTGGCGTGCGCGATGGGGTTCGCCGAGGCGTTCACGTACGGCTCGGCGGCGGAGGTGTTCGAGGAGCTGCGGCAGGCGTGGAACCCCGTGACCGGCTGGGACCTGCGCGGTGTCGGCCACGAGCGGCTGCGGTCGGGGCCGGTCCAGTGGCCGGCCGCGGACGCCGGCGGCCCGGACCGCAACCCGATCCGCTACCTCAACGACGGCGTCAGCCGGCCCCTCGTCGAGCGGCCGGACGGCAGCCGCCCCCGGCTGGTGTTCCCCACGGCGAGCGGGCGGGCGCAGTTCTTCGCCCGGCCGCACCTGCCGGCGGCCGAACTGCCCGACGACGACTACCCGTTCCTCCTCAACACCGGCCGGCTGCAGCACCAGTGGCACACGATGACGAAGACCGGCAAGGTGGCCAGGCTCAACAGGCTGAACCCGGGGCCGTTCGTCGAGATCCACCCCGAGGACGCGGCGCGGCTCCGCGTAGGGGACGGCGACCACCTGGAGGTCGCCTCGCGCCGGGGGCGGGCCGTGCTGCCCGCGGTGGTCACCGATCGGGTGCGGCCCGGGGACTGCTTCGCACCGTTCCACTGGGGTGACCTGTCCGGCGAGGACCGCGCCGTGAACGCGGTGACCAACGACGCTGTGGACCCGCTGTCGTTCCAGCCGGAGCTCAAGGTCTGCGCGGTGAGCCTGACGCGTACGGCCGCACCCGTGCCGGAGCGCGGGCCGGAGGTGGCGGGTGCGGCGGGCGGCGGCGGTACGGGGTCGGTGGGTGCAGGGCACGAGGGCACAGGCGTCGCGGATGCGGGGATCGAGGGCACGGGCGTCGTGGACGAAGGCACCGCGAGCGCGGACTCCCCCGTGCCCGCGCTCGCCGCGGCGTTCGGCGTCGCCGGCGTCGCCCCGCCGGTCCTGACCGCGCCGGAGCGCGCCTACCTGGCGGGCTTCCTCGCCGCCCTCGACGCGTCCCCGCCCGGCGACGGGCGGGTGCCCGTCCTGCCGCCGGGAGCGCCCTTCGACCCCGGTCACGCCCTGTGGGTCGACGGTGTCCTGGCCGGGGCGTACTCCCGCGCGGCGGCGCCCCTCGCGCCCGTCGGGGCGCCCGCCGCGCCGGCCGCCCCGACCCGCCGCCAGCTCGTGCTGTGGGCCTCCCAGACCGGCAACGCCGAGGAGTTCGCGACCGCGGCTGCCGCCCGCTTCGCCGCAGCGGGCCGGGCCGTGGAGCTGCTGCCGATGGCGGAGGCCACCCCGGCCCACCTCGGCGCGGACACCGACGCCCTGCTGGTCACCAGTACCTTCGGCGACGGCGACGCCCCCGACAACGGGCTGGACTTCTGGCGCTCCCTCACCGCCGCCGGCGCCGGCCGCCTGGAGGGCGCGCGCTACGCCGTGCTCGCGCTCGGCGACTCCGCCTACGACGACTTCTGCGGCCACGGCCGGCGGCTCGACGAACGGCTCGAAGCGCTCGGCGCCACCCGCCTCGTCCCGCGCACGGACTGCGAGCCGGACGGCGAAGCGGCGGCCGAGGAGTGGCTGGAGCGGGTGGTGACGGCGCTGGCGGCGGACGGCGGCGGACAGCGGGTCCCGGGCGGCCGCGCGGCGACCGCCCCCGCCGCCGCGCCACGGCCCGCCCCGACGGGGCACACCAAGGCCTCACCGTTCGCCACCCTGCTGATCGGCAACCGGCTCCTGAGCCTGCCCGGATCCGCCAAGGAGGTGCGGCAGTTCGCGTTCGACACCCGCGACGGCGAGCTCGGCCACGAGGTGGGGGACGCGCTCGGCGTGTGGCCCGCCCACGGCGCCCCGCTGGTCGCGGAGTGGCTCGCCCTCACCGGGCTCGACCCCGACGAGCCGGTCGACCTCGGCGACGCCGCGCCCGTGCCGCTGGAGGAGGCGCTGCGGACCCGGCTCGACATCACCCGCCTCTCCCCCGGCCTGCTGGGGTTCGTGGCCGAGCGGACCGGCAGCAAGGAGCTGAGGCGGCTGCTGCGGCCGGACAACAAGGACGAGCTGGCGAAGTGGAGTTGGGGTCGGCAGGCCGCCGACGTCGTCGCCGCGTTCCCCTTCGACGCCTCGGCGGCGGAGTGGGCGGGGGCGCTGAAGCCGCTCCAGCCCCGGCTGTACTCCGTCTCCTCCAGCCCGCTCGCCCACCCCGGCGAGGTCCGGCTGACCGTCTCCGTCGTCCGCTACCCGGGCGACCGCGGCCGGGACCGCGGCGGGGTGTGTTCCACCTACCTCGCCGACCACGCCGACGACGGCCCCGTGCAGGTCTTCCTGCAGCGCTCGCCGCACTTCCGCCCGCCGGCCGACCCCGCCACCCCCATGATCATGGTCGGGCCCGGCACCGGCGTCGCCCCGTTCATCGGCTTCCTGGAGGACCGCCGGGCCCGCGGGCACACCGGCCCCAACTGGCTGTTCTTCGGCGAGCAGCGCTCGGCCACCGACTTCTACCACCGCGAGGACCTGGAAGGCTTCCGGGCGTCCGGGCACCTGGAGCGGCTGGATCTCGCGTTCTCCCGCGACCAGCGCAACAAGGTCTACGTCCAGGACCGCATGCGCGAGCAGGGCCCCCGGCTGTGGCGCTGGCTCCAGGACGGCGCGCACTTCTACGTCTGCGGAGACGCGACCCGGATGGCCAAGGACGTCGACCGGGCACTGCACGACGTCGCCGTCGTCCACGGCGGCATGGGCGCGCCGGAGGCCGCCGCGTACGTCCGCCGGCTCGCCGCGGACAAGCGGTACGTGCGGGACGTCTACTGAGCAGGCCGCTCTGTCAGTGGGGCGGCGTAGTGTTCCGGCCACCACTCGCCGACGAGGAAGATCCGGACCGTTGACCGACCTTGCCCCTTTCCCGCTGCCGTTCCAAGCCGCGCGCTCCCTGTCCCCAACGGCGCCCCGTACCCTGCGCGAGCTGGAGATGACGCGGTGCAGCGCCCACATACGGTCGAAGCCGGGATGGTTCGACAAGAGGAACGACGCGGAGATCGTCGCCCGGTGGACGCGGGAGGCGCTCGAACAGGGGCTCACCGAGGCGCAGGTCCGGTACGTGCTCGACGAGCTCGCCCACTACGCGGGCCTGCGGGACGAGCGGACCGGGATCGAGGTCTCGGCCGTCGACGGGGTGTGGCAGTCGGACGCACTGGTCGACGACGCCCTGGGGGCCCGGCTGCGGGCGGCCGTCCGGGTCCTGGAGGACGTGCCCGAGGACGAGCGGGACTGGCACCCCGGATCGGACGGCCAGGTCCTCGACCTGGTGCACCCCTCGCTGTTCTGCCTGGTGCGCGAGGTGAGCGGCGGGCCCGAGCGGGCGTGGGAGAACCCGACGAGGAGCTACACGGCGTACGAGTTCTCCGAGCGGTTCCAGTGGCTGCCCACGGACATCGACGTCAGTGCGGAGGGCTCGGTCAGCCTCCGCTCGTACGTCAACAACGTGCATCCCGAGAAGCACCGCGAACTCCTCGCCGTCCTACCCGAGTTGATGGGCCGCATGCTCCCGCTGTGGGAGAACGTCCTGACCGATCTGCGCCACCCGCGGCCCCGGCGGATCGAGCCCGATCCGTACGGGTGGTACGGCGACTCCGAGCCGGTGTACCCGCGCCGCGGCGACTTCGCCGACGAGGCGGCTTACGCGGAGGCCTACCGCGACTGGCAGGTGGACTTCGAGGCCTGGCACGAGACCCGCACGCCCGCCGTCCCGGACGCCCCGGTCTTCGCTCCCCCGGCGCAGGTCGACGCCGCCT
>NZ_JBHWZH010000198.1:0-8468 GCF_042728285.1 Streptomyces sp. NPDC060194
GACGCGGTCCCTCCGCGTCCGGGGAACCGGCGTGTTACAGGGCTGTGTCGGAGGGCTTCTTGACGGGGTTTCGGCGACCGCGCGACAGTGTGCGGGCGACACCGCACGGTGACACCGTCGACGCCCGGCGCGCCTGCATTTCGGAAAAATGCGCTCCCTGATGGCGGTATTGCCATACAGTCGTACTTATCAATATCGTTCCACCGCCGGAGGCCGGTCATCGACCGGCCGGTCCGGCGCAGCAGAGCCAGCCAGTTGCAACTTCCCGTGACGGACCAGCACCGCGAGCGGCCCTGGGGAGGGCCTCCGCACCGCAGAGGGTCCGGCACGGGGCGCGGTAGGGGGGGAAGTGACGTGCTCGGTAACTCTGCTCGCACCGAGACGCATGCCGCGCGGCCGGTCCTCGAACCGGCACGTCTGCGCAGACCGGTGTGCGATGCCTCTCTGTGACAGATGAGAACCCCCCTTTCGAACCGGACCTACAGCCGGACTGCCCGGGGGCGGGCCGTCCACCGGACGAGAGGGAACCGTCTCATGAGCTCATTCCTGCACCCGGCGGTGTCGGGCGACCGCGCCGACCAGGAACTGACAACGGTGTCGGCCGACACCGCGCTCGCCGTCGACACCGCGCTGGCGGTGGAGACCGCGCCGGTCGCCGTCGGCGCCGCGGCCGACGCGGTGGCGCCCGTCGTCCGGGTCCCGGCCCCGTACCGCGCCGTCACCTCGCACCTGGCCATCGCGCCGCCGGTCAGCGTCGTCATCCCGGCGATGAACGAGGCGAGAAACCTCCCGCACGTCTTCGCGTCCCTGCCCGAGTGGATCCACGAGGTCGTCCTCGTCGACGGCAACTCCACCGACGACACCGTCGCCGTCGCCAAGGAGCACTGGCCGGGCGTCAAGGTCGTCAAGCAGGTCGGCAAGGGCAAGGGCGACGCCCTGATCAGCGGGTTCGCGGCCTGCACCGGCGACATCATCGTGATGGTCGACGCGGACGGCTCCGCGGACGGGCAGGAGATCGTCTCCTACGTCTCCGCGCTGGTGGGCGGCGCGGACTTCGCCAAGGGCTCGCGCTTCGCCAACGGCGGCGGGACCGACGACATGACGCCGATCCGCAAGCTCGGCAACTGGGCGCTCTGCACGGCCGTCAACACCAAGTTCGGCGCGCGGTACACCGACCTCTGCTACGGCTACAACGCGTTCTGGAAGCGCTGCCTGGACGACATCGTCCTGGACTGCAGCGGGTTCGAGATCGAGACGCTGATCAACATCCGGATCGTCAAGGCGGGCCTGCGGGTGCAGGAGGTGCCGAGCCATGAGTACAACCGCATCCACGGGGTGAGCAACCTCAACGCGATCCGGGACGGCATCCGGGTCCTGAAGGTGATCCTCGGGGAGAAGCGCGCGCCCCGGGTCCGCCGGCCGGTCAGGACCGTGGGCCTCGACGCACGCCGGGGAGCCACGAGTTGAGCGGGAACCGCTTCTCGGTGGTGGTCTGCGTCTACACGGAGGAGCGGTGGGAGGACATCCTCGCCGCCGTCTCCTCCGTGCGGGCGCAGTCGCTGCCGGCCCTGGAGACGCTCCTCGTCGTGGACCACAACCCGGCGCTGCGCGACCGGCTGGCGGCCCGGTACGCGGGCGCGTCCGACGTCCGGGTGCTCGCCAACGCGGGCCCGCGCGGGCTGTCGGCGGGGCGCAACACCGGCATCGCGGCCGCCGGCGGCGATCTCGTGGCGTTCCTCGACGACGACGCCGTGGCCGAGCCCGAGTGGCTGCGGTGGTTCGCGGCCGGGTTCGCCGACCCGCTGGTCATGGCGGTCGGCGGGCGAACCCTGCCCGTGTGGGCGTCGGGGCGCCGGCCGGTGTGGTTCCCGGAGGAGTTCGACTGGGTCGTCGGCTGCACCTACCGGGGGCTGCCGCCGGGCCTGGTCCGGGTGCGGAACATCCTCGGCGGCAACGCGGCCTTCCGGCGCACGGCGTTCGACGCGGCGGGCGGCTTCGCGAGCGGCATCGGGCGGGACGGCGACAAGCGGCCGCTCGGGGGCGAGGAGACCGAGCTGTGCATCCGGCTCTCCCGGGCCCGCCCGGACGCCGTCCTGCTGATCGACGACCGGGCCGTCATCCACCACAAGGTCCCCCGCGCCCGGGAGCGCTTCGGCTACCTGCGCACCCGGTCCTACGCGGAGGGCCTGTCCAAGGCGCTGGTGGCGCGGAGCGTCGGCGCGGACAAGGGCCTGGAGTCCGAGCGCCGCTACACCACCCGCGTCCTGCCCGCGGGAGTCGTCCGCGGCCTCGCCGACACCCTCCGCGGCCGCGTCGGCGGCGCGGGCCGCGCGGCGGCCATCCTGACCGGCGTCACCGCGGCGGCGGCCGGCTACACGATCGGCACCCTGCGCGCTCGCCGCGACGGGGTGCGGTTCGAGGTCCAGCAGATCGCAGCGGCGCCGACACCGGCCCCGGACCGCGGCACACCCGGCGCGGTCGCGGGGGGCGCTGCGGACCGGAACGCCGATGCGGCCCGCAGAACCGCGGCGTCCCCACCCGCGGCACGGCCACGCGCAGCCGCCGTGCCCGACGGGACTCCCGTCCGGGACGGTCTCGCCGGTCCGGACGGGCGCGACGCGGTCGCGGGGGACGGCCCGGCGCCGAGCGCCGACGCGGAACACGGCCGTGTCGGTCCCGCGCGGGAGGCCGTCGCATGAGTGGCGTGCCGATCCTCATGTACCACGCGGTCGCGGACGATCCCGCCCCCGCGACCCGAGGGCTGTCCGTGACGCCCGCCGCGTTCGGTGCGCAGATGGCGCTGCTCGCCGAGCGCGGGTTCGCGCCGGTCACGACGGCCTCGCTGGCCGCCGCGTGGCGGGAGGGGCGTGCGCTGCCCGAACGGCCGGTGCTGATCACGTTCGACGACGGGTACGAGGGCGTCCACCGGCACGCCCTGCCCGCGCTCGCCCGGCACGGTTTCGCGTCCACGCTGTTCGTCACCACCGGGTGGCTGCGCGGCGGCGACGGGCAGGACCGGGCGCTCGACACCATGCTGGACTGGGACCAGGTGCGCGAACTGGCCGCGCACGACTGCGAGATCGGCGGGCACAGCCACACCCACCCGCAGCTCGACCAGCTCGGCGCGGGGCGGCTGCGGGCGGAGCTGCGCCGCTGCCGCGAGATCGCCGCCGCCGAACTGGGCGCGCCACCGGCCTCGTTCGCCTACCCCTACGGCTACTCCAACCGCCGCGTGCGGCAGGCCGTACGGGCGGCCGGGTTCGCGCAGGCCCTCGCGGTCGGCAACGACCTGGGCCGGCGCGCGCAGGGCCCGTACGCGATCCGGCGGGTGACCGTGCGGCGGTCGACGGACCTCGCGGAGTTCGCGCGGCTGGTCGAAGGCCGCGCGATCGGGCGGAACTTCGCCCGCGACCGGGCCCTGACCAAGGGCTGGGCCCTGGTCCGCCGCACCCGCGCCGCCGCCCGCGCGGCGCACCCGGCCCGCACGGCCGACCGCACCCGGCCCTGAGTCGCGGGCGGGCGCTCGAGCTGCGGTGGCCCCGCCGCCGGTCGGGGCCCGCGGCCCCCGCGGCGGGGCCGTGGACCGGCTGCCGGCCGGTGCGGCGCAGGCGGGTGCGGAAAACGGGTGCGGCTCGCAGCCCCGTGCCGGATCATGGCCGTCATGGCCGCAGACGCGTTCCCGCCGTCCCCCGATCCGACCGGTGCCGATCCCGCCACGACCCTCCCCGTACGGCTCACCGTCGACGACAGCGACTCGCCGTCGGACGTCATCGACGCGCTCTTCCTCGGCCGGTTCACCACCGGCAGCGAGCCGTTCGCGCGCAGCTCCAACATCGAGCGGGTCAGGCGGGACGCGAGCCTGCTGCCGCCGGGGGCGAAGGTGCTGCGCGCCGCGCGGGACGACGACCGCAGCGCGGTGCTCGCCGAGGGCGAGGGCTGGACGGTGCTCGTCTCGCGCTGGAGCCGCGGCGCGGACGTCACCGTCACCGCGACCACCGACGAGCTCGCCACCGAGGTCCTCAAACGGGCGACCGACGGCGCGGCGGACGAGCTCGAGCCCAAGCCCGACAACGTCACCATGGGCTTCTGGTACGTCTCCCCCACCCGTGGTCCGCGCCGCACCACCCGGCAGATCAGCGCCGGGACCTGGGAGGAGGTGCGGGCCAACTACACCGCCCCGGTCGCCGGGGCGATGGACCAGCTGATGCGCACCGCCCCCGCGGACATCTCGGGCCGGCTGCTCCTGCTGCACGGCCCGCCCGGCACCGGCAAGACCTCCGCGCTGCGCACCCTCGCCCGCTCCTGGCGGGACTGGTGCCAGGTCGACTGCGTCCTGGACCCCGAGCGGCTGTTCAACGACGTCGGCTACCTGATGGACATCGCGATCGGCGAGGACGACGGCTCGGCCAAGGGCCGCTGGCGGCTGCTGCTCCTGGAGGACTGCGACGAGCTGATCCGCGGCGAGGCCAAGCACACCGCGGGCCAGGCGCTGTCCCGGCTGCTCAACCTGACGGACGGCCTGCTCGGCCAGGGCCGGAACGTGCTGGTGGGGGTCACCACCAACGAGGACCTGGAGCGGCTGCACCCGGCCGTCGTCCGCCCCGGGCGCTGCATGGCCCGGATCGAGGTCGGCAAGCTGACCCACGCGGAGTCCGCGGCCTGGCTCGGCACCGAGGAGGGCGTCGCCCGCGAGGGCGCGACCCTCGCCGAGCTGTACGCGCTGCGGCGCGGGGTCGGCCCGGCCTCGGTCCCGGACCAGGCGCGGGGCGCGGCGGACGCGGGGCTGTACCTGTAGGGGGGCGTACCGGGTCGCGCCTGCCGGCGCCCCTCAGTACGCCGCCCGCAGCGCGTCCTCGACCGTGCGCCGGGCCGCCTCGCGGTCGAGGCCGAGCTGCCTGACCCGCCGGGCGTACTCCTGCGCCGCCGCGGCCGCCTGCTGCTCGGCGGCGTCGCCGGCCGCGGCGACGAAGGAGCCGTTGCGGCCGCGGGTCTCGATCACCCCGTCCGCCTCCAGTGCGCGGTAGGCCTTGGCCACCGTGTTCGCGGCGAGGCCGAGTTCCTCCGCGAAGCCGCGGACGGTCGGCAGCCGGTGGCCGACGGGGAGCCTCCCGGACCGGGCCTGCTCGGAGATCTGCGCCCGCAGCTGCTCGAACGGGGCCACGCCGTTGTCTTTGATGTCGATCTTCAGGGTCACGGGGCGATTCTCTCCCGGCCAAGCGGAAATCGGGGGGCGCGGGCCCGGATCGGACCGTAGGGTCGGGCCGCGTGAACCTGATCGTCAGAGACTTCCGCCCCGCCGACGGGGAGGCCACGGCCGAGGTGCTGCGCGCCGCGATCCCGTACCTCCTCACCACCCCCGAGAGCATGGCCTGGGACACCGCCAACGCCCCGGCCGCGCAGCGCCGCCGGCTCCTCGTCGCCGAGCTGGACGGCGAGGTCGTGGGCCGCGCCCAGATCGGACTGGCCCACGACAGCCCCGTCCCCGGCCGGTCGTTCGTCAACGTGTACGTCCACCCGGACCGGCGCGGCCGGGGCGCGGGCTCCCTGCTCGTGCGCACGGCGGAGGAGTACCTGAGCGGGCTCGGGGCCACCACCGCGTACTCCTGGGTCCTGGACGAGCCGGCGAACCGCGCCTACGCCGAGCGGCGCGGCTACCGTCCCGGCAGCCCGGCCCACTTCCTGCGCCTCGGCCTGACCGGGGCCGCCCTGCCGCCCCTCGCGGAGCTCCCGCCGGGGGTCGAGCTGCGGACGGTCGCCTCGTACGCCGACGACCCCCGGCCGCTGTTCGAGGCCGACGCGGAGGCCGTCGCGGACGAACCCAGCGACGTGGGCGCCGAGTTGACCGACCACGACCAATGGGTGCGGCACACCTTCGGGAACCCGCTGCTCGACCGGGAGCTGAGCACGGTCGTGGTGGCCGACGGGGAGGTGGCCGCCTTCACCTTCGTGGAGACCGACGGCCGCACCCGGCTCTCCTCCGGCGGCACCGGCACCCGCCGCGCGCACCGCGGCCGGGGTCTCGCGAAGCTCGCCAAGAACCACTCCCTGCACCGGGCCCGCGCGGCCGGGTACACCGAGGCGTTCACCGGCAACGACGCGGGCAACGAGCCGATGCTCGCGATCAACAAGTGGTTCGGCTACGAGGTGTGCGCGACGGAGGTGCGCTGTGTCAGGGAGTTCTGAGAACGGCCGGGTGGACGTCGTCCTGGTCAAGGCGGGGCGGACGAAGGTGCGCTACCCGGCCGCCCTGGTCGACGACGACGGGGTGCGGATCACCGTGCGGGCGGACTGGGCGGGGAACGGGGACGGCGACGGGGTGCGCGACTTCGGCTTCGTGCGGTTCGAGCGCGGGGACGTGTTCACCGAGACCTTCTGGCGGGACCGCTGGTACGCGGTGAAGGAGGTCCGGTCGGCGGACGGCGTGCTCAAGGGCTGGTACTGCGACGTCACCCGGCCCGCCGTCCGTACCGGCGGTGAGCTGGTCGTCGAGGATCTCGACCTCGACCTGTGGGTCTCCGCGGACGGTTCGCTCGTGCTGCGGCTCGACGAGGACGAGTTCGCCGCGAGCGGCCTCGCCGAGCGGGACCCGGAGGCCGCCCGGCAGGCCGGGTCGGCACTCGACGAGCTCGAACACCTGGCTCAGGCGGGCAAGTTGACCGACCTGCTGCTCGTGGTCTGACCGGCGGGCCGTGCCGTCGCCGTCTCCGGAAGGACGACGGCCCGGCCCGGGCCGCCCGGGCGGTGGGCGACCGGGTCGCCGGCCTCGTGCCGGTGGAGGACGAAGCGGTCGCCCGCCCGGTAGGCGTCGAGCCCGGCGCGGCAGTAGGCGACCATGTCGTCCGGGAGGGCGTCCAGCGGGAACCAGTCCAGCTGCGAGCACTTGTCCGGCTCCCGGTTCGACGGCTCCCCGCCCGCCGGGTGGAGGGCCTCGAAGAACCAGCCGGTGCGGGCGCCGCCGCCGGGCCCCCGGTGCTGCATGACGAGCGCGGTCCGCACCTCGTCCGGCCGCAGCTCGACGCCGATCTCCTCGCGCGCCTCGCGGATCACCGCCTCCCGGACGTCCTCCCCGTCCTCGACGTGGCCCGAGGGGGCGTGCAGCAGCCCGTCGGCGTAGCCGGTGTTCGCGCGGCGGGCGAGCAGGACCTCGTCGCCGCGGCGCAGGATCAGGTGGACGTCGACGACCTCGGTGTGGCGGCGGGCGGGGGCGAGGGTGGCGACGACGGCGTACCGCTCGTCGTCCACCGGGCGGCCCCAGAGGCGGGGGTCGCCGGAGAGGCGTTCGCTGTGGACGCGGTCGGCGAGCGGGGCGAGCAGCGCGGTCAGCCGGGCGGCGGGGATGCCGGCGCTCCCCCACACGCCCTCGACCAGGACGAGCCGGCCGCCGGGGCGCAGCAGTGCGGCCCAGGCGCGCAGGGTGGTCGCGGGGTCGGGCAGGGTCCAGACGACGTGCCGGACCAGGACCACGTCGAACCGCTCCTCGCCGACGGGCGGCCGGGCGGCGTCGCCGAGCAGCACCTCGGCGCCGGTGCCGGCCAGTTTGGCGCGGGCGCGCTCGACCATGGCGGGTGCGAGGTCGACCGCCGTCACCCGGTGGCCCTGCTCGGCGGCGAGCAGCGCGAGGCTGCCGGTGCCGCAGCCGAGGTCGAGGACGCGGGAGGGCCCCGCGGGGAGCCAGTCCGCGAGCCGGGCCGCCCAGGCGGCCCGCACCTCGGGGTCGCGCAGGCCGTGGTCGGGCTCGTCGTCGAACGCGGCGGCCTCGGCGTCCCAGTCGGTGGCGGTGGGGTGGTTCGTCGTCATGGCCCGATGGTGGCAGGCGCCACTGACAGTCGGCCTCCGGCGAGGCGGCGCTCAGCTGCCGCGGGCCTCGGGGGCGTCCGGGTGCGCGCCGCCGTCGGCGGCGGCCAGGCCGTCGAGGGCCTCGGTCAGCCACCCGACCCAGAACCGCTCCAGCTCGATGCCGCCGCGCAGGATCAGATGCCGGACCCGGTCCTCCTCGGCCCCCTTCGCCCGCTTCAGGTCGCGCTCCTCCATGGCCAGGTAGTCCGCCAACTGCCGCTCGTGGAGCGCCAGATGACGCCGCAGCTCGGGAAGGAGCGAGTCCGTGCCGACGATCGCCGCGGCCCGCAGCCGCAGCAGCAGCGGGTCGCGGACCTGCTTGGGCTCCTCGCGCCGCGCCACCCAGGCGACCAGCTCGTCCCGGCCCTGCGGGAGCACCTCGTACTCCTTCTTCCGGCCGCGGGTGGCCTGGGCGGCGGGCAGCGCGCGGATCAGGCCGGACTCCTCCAGCCTGCCGAGATCGCGGTAGATCTGCTGGTGGGTGGCGGACCAGAAGTAGCCGATGGACCTGTCGAAGCGCCGGGTGAGTTCCAGGCCGGAGGAGGGCTTCTCCAGGAGCGCGGTCAGGATGGCGTGGGGCAGGGACATGGGGGGACCTTAGCCGGAGGAACGGGGGCCGGGCCCGCGTGCGG
>NZ_JBHWZH010000199.1:0-8437 GCF_042728285.1 Streptomyces sp. NPDC060194
CGCCCGGCGGTGCCGTGCGGGCTGCGGTTCCGCCGCGCACCCGACCCGCGTGCGACAAATAGGCGTTATGGGCGACTTAGTCGATTCGCTACCCATAGTCGTTATGAGAGGTATAGGCGCTTCGGGAATCTGTCGGATCGTGATGCAAGGGTGTGTGACCGCTACAGGTTCAGCAGCAGCGCAGCCGCCATGAACACCCCCAGCCCGAGCGTCAGCGGGACGACGAGCGCCGGGGTCTGCACGGCTGCGATCACCGCCACCGCCGTGATGGTCAGCAC
Source organism: Streptomyces sp. NPDC060194 (assembly GCF_042728285.1). NCBI lineage: Bacteria > Bacillati > Actinomycetota > Actinomycetes > Kitasatosporales > Streptomycetaceae > Streptomyces > Streptomyces sp. NPDC060194. The sequence continues at coordinate 279 of NZ_JBHWZH010000199.1, forward strand.
GAGCGCGATCTTGCTCCGGTCGTCGGTCATCGGATTCCTCCATCGGTCGGAAAAAGTGGTCCCACCCGGACGGGCAGGGCGACCTTGGTGGACGCGGGGGTTAGCCCCGCAAGTCCCTCCACCCCCTTGCTGGAGTCGAGGGGATTCCGACAGCACCGATCCCGGAACTCGTTCGGAAGAGCCGGTGCCGGCGGCGCGTCGCGGAGCCCTACCGGCCGCAAGAAGAGATCGGCCGCACGCGTACGGTCGCGCCATGACCGAGGACACCCCTAGAACCCCCGACGGGGCGAAGCTCTGCGCCTGGTGCGGAGGCGCGATCCGTCAGTCCGGCGTCGGCCGGTCCCGCGACTACTGCTCGCGGACGCACAAGGAGTACGCGTACCGCTCGCGTCGGGAGGCGAGGCTGATCGCTGAGGCACTCGCCGCTCAGGCGGCCGTTTCGACAACAGGCGAATCCGCCGTTTCGACAACAGTCGGAACCCCGGATGCGCCCGTTTCGCCTGTTGTCGAAACGGCGTCGCGGCCGGTCAAGCGCGGGAAGCGGCCGACGGCGGCCCCGCCGTCGATGTCGCTGCCGACGGAGTGGCGGGCGGTTCCGCCGGCACGTCCGGCGCTGCCGCTGCCGACCGAGCCGCGCTCGCCCGGACGGCGGCAGCTCACCCCGCCGATACGGCAGGAGCCGGCCCCGACCCTCTTCGACGAGGGGACCGGCCCGAACCCGCAGGTGGACGGGTGATCCGGACCGGCCCGCGGCGCTGGGATCAGCGAGTCGACGCCAGCCACATCGCGGCAGCAGCCAGCCCCCCGGCCCGCCCCGGAGCCGCGTACGGCCCCCTGACGCGCTTGCGGGGGCGACGGCGGGGGAACGGCGGCCGACCCCGTGAGAGGCCGTCAGGCGGCCGTACAGCGCCCGCCGTCGACCCTCCCTCGCCGCTGCCGTCCTTCAGCGCCCGGACGGGCCGCAGTCGCCGACGCTCCGGGCCACGGAGGCTTACGGACGGATGGCGCTCCCCGACCCCCTCCGGACCCGCCGCCCGGACGGGTCGGCGAGCGGCCTCCGGAGCGTGATCGAATCGGGCTCCCTCGCGCGCGCACGCGTAGGGGCCCCCTTCCTCGATCCGGTGCAACCGGGAAACCCACAGGTCAGGCGCGGTTGCCGCGCGCAACCGGGCAACTGCCCGCAACCGGGGGGAGCAACCGGGCGAAACGGGCACGTTGTTGATCTCCGCGCGGCATGATCGGCGATCTTCACGACGAAGGCCCCGCCGATCTTCGGCGGGGCCTTCGCGGTGGGGTGGGAGAGATCAACTCCGGTGGACGCGCCAGCGGCCGGCGGGCGCGACGGACTCCCCGACTTCGAGGACGTCGCCCTGGACGTCGACGAAGACGTTGCGGGACAGCGAGACCGGAGCTTCTGGCTCGATGCCGAGCTGCGCGGCCTGCTCGCTGGTCGCGGCCGCGGCGGTGGTCGCCTCCTCGGAGGCGATCGCCCGGCGGCCGGTCGCGGCCTCGATTGCCGACGGGGTGCCGCCGGTGATCCGCTCGCGGACCAGGAGGGCGGGCACGGTGTCGGCCAGCTCGCTCGCGAACCAGGACGTCGACGCGCTCACCGGCTGGTCGTCGGCGTTGTGGGTGACTCGCTGACGACGGACTGCCTGACCGCCGGCCTCGATGCCGAGCAGGTCGGCCACCCACTCCGGGGGCTCGGACAGGTCGGCGGCCGTGATCACCGCGTACTCGCCGTCCGTGTAGATCCGGCCCGTGGTCAGGGCCGCCTCCAGCCGGTCGGCGGCCGTGCGGTGCAGGGTCCGGCGGGTGCTCACCGTGGTGGCCGCGCCCTGCCGGGCTTCGGCGAGCCCTTCGGCCTTGAGCGTGCGGTGCACCTTCTGAGCGGTCGCGGTGGAGATCCCGTACTGCGCGGCCAGCTCGCGGACCGACGGGAGCGCGTCCCCGTGGCTCAGCTCGCCGCTGACGATCTTTGCCTTCAGCGCCGCGACCACCTGGAGGTAGGGCGGCGTGCGGTCCAGGGACATGAGGGCTCCTCAGCAGGGGTGAGTGTGCTAGTGAGCTACACACTGTACGCCTTGACACAGTGACTGTGCTACCACAGTATGGGATCTCACACGCAACGGACCGGACCCCGATAGCGCGGGGTCCGGCCCTGATCCACGGACCTGAAGGAGCCAGATCGTGGACGTACAGGCAGCATGGACGAAGATCGGGCCGGTGGCGAAAGCGCCGGCCTTCGTGGCGCGTACGAGGAACGCGCTGGACGCCGTCTCCCCCGCCCTCGCGCCGTTCGCCGCGCGCTGGGACGCCGAGGCCGACCGGCGCGCGCAGCTCCGGACCCCGGACAACCTCAAGCGGTTGATGGAGGCTCAGCGCACCCACACGTCGGCGCGGTCGACGGCGGCGCGGGCCAAGAGCCAGCGAGCCGCCGCGCGCAAGGCGTCGAAGAACCCGCTGAACGGCGCTCGCCGGGCGGCGGCAACGGCCAGTCGTGCGGCGCGCGGTGACCAGAAGGCGGCCCGCCAGGACCTCGCTGCAGCGCGGGCGTCCTACCCCGCGACCCTCGGTCGTCGGGCTGCCGAGGCGCACGCGGTCCACGCGGTCCCGGCCGGGATCGCCTCCTACCTGATGTCGACTCCGGTCGACCTGACGTTGTGGCCGGCCGCGACGTCGGCCGCGATCGTCGTCGCGAACGCGGTGGCCCTGCGGCTCGGTCGCCGCTCGGTCGCCGCGCCCGTGGAGGAGGGGCTCACGGCCGAGGAGCGCCGCCTGGTCGCACGCCTCGACCCGTCGTTCTGGGCTCACCACGCCGACGAGCGCGGGCTGTCCGGTACGGTGCCGGCCCCGGTGGAACTGACCCCGGCCGGGCTCATCACCCAGGTCCGCCTGGACGGTCGTTGGACGCCCCGCACGTTCCGGACCAAGCACGAGGAGATCCGCGCCCTGCTCGGGGCCCGGACGGATCTCCGCATGGAGATCAAGCCCGGATCGCACGGCGACCGCGCCACGATCACCCTGCGGACCCGCAGCGCCGCCGACGGGATCGAGCTGACCGGCTGGACTCCGGGCGACCCGTGGGGCGTCGACACGATCACCGGCGAGCCGGTGCAGGTCCCCCTCGGTCGCCGCATGCTGATCGCGGGCACGTCCGGGTCGGGCAAGTCCTGGTCGACCCGCGCCCTTCTCGCGGAGGGTTCCCACCACCACGACCATCGCCTGGTCGTCATCGACCCCAAGCGCGTGGAGGCCCTGAACTGGAAGCACCGCGCGCGGACGGCCGTCTACCTGGAGGACGTCCTCGACCTGACCGACGAACTCGTGCAGGAGATGCACGAGCGCCTGGAGTTGGTTCCGCGCGGCCAGGACGTTATCGCGATCAGCGCCGACCGGCCCCGGATCACGGTCTTCGTCGACGAGGGCGCGGAGGTCATCGCCATGGCCCGGACCCCCCGCGAGCGGGGCACCAAGGAGTCGCCGGGCGACCCGGACTGGTCCCGGATCATGGAGAACCTCCGCACCCTCGCCCGCATGGGGCGCGCGGCTGAGATCGTCCTGATCTGGGCCACGCAGAAGCCGACCATGGACCGCAACGGCGGCATCGACCCGCAGATCAGCGCCCAGATCACCTACCGTGCCGCGCTCGCCCTCAGCACCTCCGGCGAGGCCCGCACGGTCTTCGGCGAGGACGCCACCGAACGCGGCTGGCACGCCCACGACCTGCCCATGCCCGGCGTCGCGATGCTCCGCTCCGGCCCCAAGGTCCCGCCCAACCCGATCAACACCCGCGCCTTCTCCCCGGCCGACGTCATCGCCCTGCCCGACCGGCCGATTTGGCGGCGCGGTGCGGCGGTGCCGGCGTCCCCGGCCGCGTCGACCCTCCGACTCGTCAAGCCCGAGCCGGAAGCGGTCCCCGCGGCTGAGGTACCCGCCCAGACCGGCCCGGTGTCCAGCCGGGACCGCGTCCTCGTCGCCGTCCGCGACGGGGCCCGGACCGGCCGCGAGGTCGCCGACCGGACCGGGATCAACAAGGGCACCGTCTCCAAGGCGGTCAAGGCGCTGGTCGACGCGGGCGAGCTGCTGCGTGCCGAGGACGGCTCGCTGTCCACCCCGGCCGGGGAGGTGTCGGCATGACGCAGGACGGATTCGACCGCGCGGTCGTGGGCGGCCTGGTCGCCTTCGCCGCCTCGGTCGGCGTGCTCGCCACGGTCGGGCTGCTGCTGCTCCTGGCCCAGCTCGTCGCCCAGACCGTCGCCGCCGTCGCGGCGGCCGGCCCCGTCGGGATCGGCCTGTCCCTCGCACTCCGGAAGGGGAAGTGACCATGAAGAAGCGCAGCTACACGGCCGCCCCGGCGGTCCTGATGACCGTCGTCTCGATGGTCCTGACCCTCGCCGTGGTCGTGATGTGGCTCGGTCCGGCGGTCGGCCTGGCGGTCGCTCTGGTCGTCGGGCTCGGCATCGACGGCGGATGGCTCGCCACCCTCGCGTACGAGCGGCGGCTGGCCGCGCAGGGCGACCACGCCCGCGCCGTAATGGTGGTCGGCTGGGGCTTCGGCACCGTGGCGACCGCCGTCTTGGTCGCCCACGCGCTCGGTGAGGAGTCGCCCGGCGCATGGCTCGCCGTCTCCTGGCTCCCCCTCGCCGCGAAGTGCCTGTGGCTGGTCCACGGCATGTGGGAGCGGACCGCGCTCACCCCGGCCGCCCTCGACTCGATCCGCGAGATCCAGCAGGAGGCCCGCGACGAGGCGGCCGTGGCCCGCGCCCGGCTGCGGGCTGAGGCGGGGACCGAGGAGACCCGGCTGATGGCCGTGACGGAGGCCGGGGCGCGCGTCGCACGGGTACAGGCACGAACCGCTGAGCGGCTCTCCGGGGCCTGGTCGACCCTGGAGGCGGCCCGGCAGGGCGACGGCACCTCACGGGCCCTGACCTGCGTGACAGAGCGCGTCACGCCCGCGTCACAGCCCACGTGGTCTCTCCCCGTCTGGGGTCCGGTGGAGCCGGTCGCCGCGATCGAGGCGGCCCCCGCGCTCGCCGACGCCGACCTAGACCGCGTCGTCGCCGAGCTGCTCGCCAGCACGGAGCCGCCGATGTCGTACCGGGACACGGCCAGCGCCTTCCGGGCGGCCGGTCACGCGGCCGGGGAGACCCGCCTCCGGGCCTCCTGGCGCCGCGTCACCACCACGCTCGCGGAAGGGGCGTGAGGGTCATGGCGCTCGCCTACCTGCTCGCCCTCCTGGTCGGCCTCGTCCTCCTGGTGCTCCCGCTCCTGCGGCACCGCACCACCCCGACCGAGCCGACGCCCGCCGCGCCGGCCCCGGCCGCCGCACTCGCTGAGGGCGGACCGGAGATCCGCCTGATCCTCGCCGCCGCTACCCAGCTCGCGGCGCGGCTCGACACCGCTGCCTGACGCACGAGAGCCCCGCCGGAATCCGGCGGGGCTCTCTTCGGCCCTCGAAGTCCCACCAGCCACTTACCGCGTCAGAGCGACCAGGGGGAACGAATTGCCCACGAAATGCAAGGATCTGATCCAGCCCCAGAAAAGGCACGACCCCGGGCCTAGGAACCCGGGGTCGCCGCCCGAATCTCGCGCCGCTGAACCCGGCGAGACAGGACGTTGCTCTGTGACGAGCGTACGAGAGATCAGCACCACCAGCACACCCCGCGCCGAGTCGGCCGGCCCCCGCTGCCACTGCGGGCAGGCCATCGTCCACATCCCCGGCAAGCGACCCAAGCTCTACTGCTCGGATGCCTGCCGAAAGCGGGCAAAGCGGATCATTGCGGCCCAGTCACCCAGAGTAACCGGCACGACTACGGCGAGTAATCCGGACGCGGGCTTCAGTAGTAAGGGAAAATCTCCGTCCACCGCAGGTCAGAGGGGGGGTGTAAGGGTCGCGTCCACGGGCCGCGACCCTTACACCCCGGAGAAGCCCGGTCCGGAGCGTTCCCGGACGCCGAAGTCGGCCCCTCGTGACGAGCGGTACGACCGCCGCGACCGGCACCAGGCGGTCGCGCTCGGGGAGGCGTTTCGGGCGTGCGGGAACCGGCTCACCGGCAACGCGGCGACGCTCATGGCCGCCCTCGGTGAAGCGGCGATCACCGGCGTCTGCCGCTGCAACAACGTGCACATGTGCGCCTGGTGCGGGGCGCGCATCCTCGCGGTGCGGGCGTCGAACGCTCAGCTCATGGCCGACGGCCTGGCGCTCAACGGCTACGGGCTGCACCTCGGCACGTCGACCCTGAGGCACTTTTCCCGGATGCCGTTCGGCTCGAATCGCAAGGGCCAGCGCTTCGGCCTGGTGAGCGTGCTGCACGACGGCTGGCGCGGCGCGTACGGGTCCGCCGGGCGGCCCTGGCGGCGGCTCAAGGCTGAGTTCGGCGTGATCGGGTACGAGCGGGCGTACGAGGACACCTGGGGCCCGGACACGGGCTACCACCTGCACTGGCACACGCTGTGGGTCACGGCCGCCCCGCTCGATGCCGACGGGCAGATCGAGTTCCGGCGGGCGATCGCCACGGCGTGGGCCGACGGCGTCCGGTCGGCCGGCGGGTACGAGGTGAGCCAGACCTGCGACCGGCCGAACTGCCCGTGCGGCGGCGAGGGACACGGCACCGACCTGCGCTCGCTGAACAGTGGCGAGGAAGGCGAGACGGCCCGCTACCTGTACAAGGACGGCGACAAGGGCACGGCGAAGATCGGGCTGGAACTCTCCCGCCAGGACTTCAAGGACGGGCGCCGCGTCGGGCGGCTCGGACCGTGGCAGCTCGGGGACGCGGCGGCGGACGAGATGGCCGCGTCCGGCGGGGTGCCGGGCATCTTCACCACCGCGTACCGCGAGCGCGAGCGCGGGATCTACGGCGTCCGCAAGCAGTACCGCACGCAGGGCCTCAACGCCCTGGTGAAGGCACTGGAGATTGCGCAGGACACCCGGACCGAAGACGAGATCACGGACGAGTCCGGCGGCCTGGTGCCGATCCTCGTCATCCCGTCAGGCACCTGGTACCGGCACATTGCCCGGGTGCCCGGTCGCCGCCTTGATCTCGTCAAGGTCGCCGAAGCACACGGTCTCGGAGGCGTCCGGCTGCTGATCGAGTCCTGGGGCCTGCGGTGGGGCATCGACGTCTTCGACCCGCCGACCGAGGGCGCGTCGACCACCCAGGCCGGGGAGGACGAGCAATCGCCGAAGCTGTCCGCGCTGCTCGAACTCCCCGCCGCCCGGACCTTCCCCGAGCACGTCCACCGTGCCGTCCGCCGCCAGCGGGCGGCCGCGAACTGACCCCAGTTCGCACTAACTCGCTGCCCCGATCTGCTGGTCAGGACGGGGGAGCGAGTTAGTGCTTACTGATATCAGTTCGCCACAACTTGCTGTCCCGCTCACCGGTCGGTGGGCGGGGCCGGCGCGAGGCTCATTGGAACAATGAGCACTAACTCGCTCCCCCGGCCCGCTCCTCGAGGAGCGGGCCGGGTCGCGTGCGCGCTTGCTCGCCTGGCCGGGTGCTAGACCTAGCACCCGCAGCCGCTAGACCTAGCAGGTGTCCTAGCGGCAGACCGGGCGGCCGAGCAGCCGCCTAGCGCCTAGCACCTGGTGTCTCGACTCCCGTGCCGAGCGGCCGCCGTCCGTCGCGGCCGCCGTCGTCGTCCTGGTGCTCGTCGACGTCCAGGCGCTCGACGACGTCGGCCCGCTCGACGGGCAGCAGCCGCGGTGCCGGCGCATCCGTGGGCGTGCTCTTGGTGGTGCTCGGGCCGGTGCCCAACGGGCGACGCATCGTGCTCATGACGGCAGTCTCCCGCCGTCCGATCGAACGCACCGCCAGGCCGCTGGTTGCAGGACTGGTTGGGGTGCAGCAACCCCCGCGACAACCCTTGCACCAACACGCGTACCAACCCTTGCGCCGGGCCCGCTCCGCGCCCCCGCGAAAGCCCTGGTCGGCGCTCCTGGTTGGGGGGTTCCGGGTGCTCTGACATCCCCTCTACGCCACCCGCCCAGCCCCCAGGAGGTGGGGAGGACCTGGGGTCAGGGCGGGCGTCGGGCGAGGGGATTCGGGCGCTACTGGTCGCTCCCGCCCGGCGGTGCCGTGCGGGCTGCGGTTCCGCCGCGCACCCGACCCGCGTGCGACAAATAGGCGTTATGGGCGACTTAGTCGATTCGCTACCCA
>NZ_JBHWZH010000200.1:0-8424 GCF_042728285.1 Streptomyces sp. NPDC060194
GCACCGAGACGTACTGGCCCGCCCGGAAGGGGGCGGCGGGCCGGCCGTACGGGATCCCGTACGGCGGCCGCCCTCGTGAAGGACGCGTCGGCTCAGACTTCCTGCTTCTTCGACTTGTCGAGGACCATGACCAGGCCCGCGATCACCGCGAAGATCGCCAGCGGCGCGAGCACGAACAGGCCGAGGGTCTCGACCACGCTCAGGCCCGGACCCGGGTCGTCGCCGTCGTCCCGGGTGACCGCGAGGGCCGGGGACGTCATGAGCAGCATCATCAGCGTCGTTCCGGCTGCTACGGCGCCGGCGCGCAGGGAGTTCTTGTCCACGGTGCAAAAGGTAGCGAACGGCTAGAGCGGCCGCGCGCCCGGGGGGTCCGTACGGGACGGCCCCCCCGGCACCGACCCCTCCGGCGCGGACGCACCGGGTTCGCGGAACACCTCCATCAGGGCGTGCAGCCGCGGGGACGCGGCCAGTTGCTCCAGGGTCAGCGGACGGCCGTCCGCGCCGGCGACGGGCAGCCGCCAGTTGGGGTACTCGTCGGTGGTGCCCGGCAGGTTCTGCGGGCGGCGGTCGCCGACCGCGTCCGGCAGCCACACGCCGACCATCCGCGCGGACGTGGCGAGCAGGAACCGGTAGACCGCCCGGACGGCCGCCTCCTCGTCCTCCCGCCCCTCCGGCAGCAGCCCCAGCCGGGCCAGGTAGTCGACCCACTCCCGTACGTCCGTGCCCTCCGCCGCCAGCTCCTCGGCGAGCGGGGTGGTGAGCAGGCCGAGCCGGTGGCGCAGCTCGACGTGGTCGCCGGTGAGGCGGGACGCGGTGGGCGGCAGGTCGTGGGTGGTGGCCGTGGCCACGCACCCGGCCCGCCAGGTCTCCGGCGGCAGCGGGCGCCTGTCGCCCGTCCAGTCCCGCTCGAACCAGAGCACGGAGGTGCCGAGCACCCCGCGCAGCTCCAGGGATTCGCGGACGCCCGGCTCGACCGTGCCGAGGTCCTCGCCGATGACGACCGCGCCCGCCCGGTGCGCCTCCAGGGCGAGGACGGCGAGCATCGCCTCGGCGTCGTAGCGGACGTACGCGCCGTCGACCGGTTCATGCCCCTCGGGCACCCACCAGAGCCGGAACAGGCCCATCACGTGGTCGATGCGGAGCGCGCCCGCGTGCCGGCACAGCGACTTCAGCAGGCCGCGGTAGGGGGCGTACCCGGTCGCGGCGAGCGCGTCGGGGCGCCAGGGCGGCAGCCCCCAGTCCTGGCCGCGCGCGTTGAACGCGTCCGGCGGGGCGCCGACGGACATCCCGCGCGCGTACGCGTCGGGGCTGCCCCAGGTGTCCGCGCCGCCGGGGTGGACGCCGACGGCGAGGTCGTGGACGAGGCCGACGCCCATCCCGGCCTCGCGGGCGGTGCGCTGGGCGCGGGCGAGCTGGCCGTCGGTGAGCCAGGCGGCCCAGGTGTGGAAGTCGATCCGGTCCATCAGCTCGGCGCGCGCCCGCGCGGTCTGCGCCGAGCGGGCGTCCTGCAGCCCGGCCGGCCAGCGGTCGCGGTCGGGCCCGTACCGCTCGGCGAGCGCGTACCAGGTGGCGTGGTCCTCCAGGGCCCGGGCGTGCTGCGGTTCGGCGAGGAAGTCGCAGTACGCGGCCCGGCGGCCGGGCCCCAGCGGGACCGTCCGCACGATCTCCAGGGCGGCCTGCTTCAGGGCCCACACCGCGTCGCGGTCGATCAGCGCGTCCTTCTCCAGGACGTCGGTGCGCAGCGCGGCGGCCCGCGCGAGCAGCTGGTCGGCCTGCTCCCGGGCCTCGCCCGCCAGTCGGGAGTACTCGGGGACGTCCTCGATCCGCAGGTGCACCGGGTCGGGGAAGCGGCGGGAGGACGGCCGGTACGGCGACGGGTCGGTGGCCCCGTCCGGGCCGCCGGGGACGGCCGCGTGCAGCGGGTTGACCTGGATGAACCCGGCGCCGAGCGTGCGGCCGGCCCAGTCGGCGAGGTCGGTGAGGTCGCCGAGGTCCCCCATGCCCCAGGAGCGCGAGGACAGCAGCGAGTAGAGCTGCACGAGGAGCCCGTGCGTCCGCTCCGGCGGTTGCGGGACGCGGGGCGGGGCGACGATCAGGTGCGCGGTGCTCCGGCGGCCGTCGGGGGCGGTCGCGTGCAGGGCGTGCACGCCGAGCGGCAGCGGTCCGGGCAGTGCCGCCTCACCCGCCCGCACCCGCTCCGGCGCGGGCGCGGGCTCCCGCGGCTCGGTGTCCTTCGCGGACAGCGGCGCGGGGGGCGCGGGCGCGGGCGGGTTGGCGCTCGGGGGGCCGATGGTGGAGGGGGTGGGGCCGGTCAGCGGGCTCCGCACGGGGGCGGTCGGGCCGCCGTGGACGGTGAGGGCCTCGGGCAGGTCGGGCAGGGAGCCGGGCTCGGGGTGGGGCGGGGGGCCGTCGTCGGCCTCGTCGGCGGCGTCGGCCTCGGCCTCGGGCGGCGGCTCGGGGACCGGCGGCAGGTCCCGGACGACCTCGGCGGGCTCGCCGGGGCTCCGGGGCGCGATCCACTCGCGGACGCGGCCGTCCTCCGTCTCCAGCCGCAGCGCGGTCCCGGGCGGCAGGTCGCCCAGCGCGGCGGCGAGCAGGTCGGCGCGGATGCCGGTGTCCGTGCTCGGCACGGGCCCGGACAGGGAGGTCGTCGGGGCCTCGCCGTCGGGCTCCCACAGGACGAGGGTCGGCGGGAGCAGCCGGGTCCTGGCCTCGGTCTCCGCGCGTTCGAGTGCGGCGCTCACGGCGACCGGTGTCGTCGCGTCGACCCCCAGCGACGCCAGTACGGCGACGATCGCGGTGTGCGACGAGCGGATCTGCTCGCCCGGCGCGGGCGAGTAGGAGGTGGCCACGCCGTGCAGGGCGGCGAGGCGGTCGAGCGGGGCGGAGCCTTCGGAGCCGACCTGGTCGGCGGGCCGCTCCACTCAGTACCCCGCGGCGGTACCCGTGGCGGTCGGCTCGCTCGTCAGGTGCGAGGGGTCCGCCAGCGGCGGCTCGCTCGTCAGCGGCGCGGCGTCCGCGAGCGGCGGCTCGCTCGTCAGGGGGGCCTCGACGTCGTACCCGATGTCCGGGTCCGTCACGTCGTACGCCGCGGCCACCGGACCCGACGCCTGCGTCGGGACGACCGCGGGTTTGGACAGCGCGTCGAGGAGAAGGTGTGCGGATGCGACCACGGCAGGCCTCCGGTGCGTGCGGGTACGGGACATCGCTTGCCCTACCCACAGGGCGCGGCGACAGACGTGAACGGGCGGTTCGAGTGCTCCGCGTCACATCTTGGCGCGGGTCGCAGGGGTTGGCCAAGAGGACGTGGCCCGACCTGCGCGGCGGGGGCGGCGCGGCGGGACACCACCTGTACCGGTAGGCAAATGCCGCACAACGGCCACGAGCGTTGACACCCCCCGCCCCGCGCTGATGCACTCGTCGCTCCAAGCGGAACGAGACCCTCGGGGAGCACCCGTGCGACTTCGGCGCGGCAAACGGGCGACGGCGATCACCGTCGCCGTACTCGGCGGACTCCTCACCGCCTCCCCCAGCGCCGTCGCCGCACCGGACGACGACCCCCCCGGCGCCGCGACCGCCGACGGGACCGACGTCCCCCGCTCCACCACGCCCCCCGCCGTCTGGCCCCGCCCCCAGTCGACGACCACGCGGACCGACGCCGTCACCGTCACCGACCGCGTCACGCTGATCGCCGACCCCGGCGCCGACCCCCACGCGCTGCGCGCGTTGCGGGAGGTCCTCACGGAGGCCGGGGCGCGCACGTTCACCGCCACCGAGGAACCGTCCGCCCTGACCGTCCGCCTCGGCGCGGCGAGCGCGTACGACGCGCTGCGCGCCCTGCGCGCCCCCGACGAGGGCGCGCTCCCCAACGGCGGCTACCGCCTCGCGGTCGGCAGGGCCGCCGGCCGGGACACGATCGCACTGGCCGGCACCGGCGAGGACGGCCTGTTCCACGGCGTGCAGACGCTCCGCCAGCTCGTCCGCCGGGACGCGGGAGGACCCGCGACGATCCCCGGCGTCGTCGTGCGCGACTGGCCCGGCACGGCCGTCCGCGGGATGACCGAGGGGTTCTACGGCACCCCCTGGACCCGTGAGCAGCGGCTCGACCAGATCGACTTCCTCGGCCGCACCAAGCAGAACCGCTACCTCTACGCCTCCGGCGACGACCCCTACCGCCAGGCCCGCTGGCGCGACCCGTACCCCGCCGAGCGCCGCGCGGAGTTCCGGGCGCTCGCGGAACGGGCGCGGGAGAACCACGTGACGCTCGCCTGGGCCGTCGCGCCCGGCCAGGCGCTGTGCATGTCGTCGGACGCGGACCTGAAGGCGCTGACCCGCAAGCTCGACGCGATGTGGGCGCTGGGCGTGCGCGCGTTCCAGCTGCAGTTCCAGGACGTCTCCTACAGCGAGTGGCACTGCGCCGCCGACTCCGAGGCGTTCGGCTCGGGCCCCGGCGCCGCGGCGAAGGCGCAGGCGCGGGTCGCCGACGCGGTCGCCGCGCACCTGGCCGAGCGGCACCCGGGCGCGGCCGCGCTGTCGCTGATGCCGACGGAGTTCTTCCAGGACGGCGCGACGGAGTACCGCACCGCGCTGTCGGCCGCGCTCGACGACCGGGTGCAGGTGGTGTGGTCGGGCGTCGGCGTGGTGCCGAAGACCATCACCGGGGCCGAACTCGCGGGCGTGCGCGACGCGTTCGAGGGCCACCCGCTGGTCACCATGGACAACTACCCGGTCAACGACTGGGCCGCCGACCGGCTCTTCCTCGGCCCGTACACCGGCCGGCAGCCAGCCGTCGCGGCCGGGTCGGCCGAGCTGCTGACCAACGCGATGGAGCAGCCCGCCGCCTCCCGCATCCCGCTGTTCACGGCCGCCGACTTCGCGTGGAACCCGCGCTCGTACCGGCCGCAGGAGTCCTGGAAGGCGGCGATCGACGACCTCGCCGGGGCCGATCCGCGCACGCGCGAGGCGATGGGGGTGCTCGCCGGGCACGAGGCGTCGTCGGTGCTGGGCGCGACGGAGTCGGCGTATCTGCGGCCGCTGATCGCGGAGTTCTGGCGGGCGCGGGCCGAGGGCGACCGGCGCGGTCTCGCGGAGGCGGGCAGGGAGCTGCGGGCCGCGTTCGGCGTGATGCGCGAGACGCCGGCGCGGCTCGGCGCGCTGGCGGACGAGGTCGGGCCGTGGACCGCGCAGTTGGCGCGGCACGGCGAGGCCGGGCAGACCGCCGTCGACCTGCTGCTCGCCCAGGCGCGCGGCGACGGCGCGGCGTCCTGGCGCGGCACGCTCGACCTGCGGGCGATGCGGGCGGAGATCGGGGAGCACCCGGCGAAGGTCGGCGAGGGCGTCCTCGGGCCGTTCCTGAAGCGCGCGGCGCGCGAGTCGGACCACTGGACGGGCGCGGACCGCGCGGAGGGCGCGGGCGGCGGCCCGGTCGCGCTCGGCTCCACCCGCGCGCTCGACACCGTCACCGTCCTGACCGAACCGCTCGGCCCGTCGGCCCCGTCCTACGGCTCGGTCGAGGCGCACGTCCCCGGCGAGGGGTGGCGGCGGCTCGGTCCGCTCAGCGCCGACGGCTGGACGCAGCTCGACGCGGGCGGTCTCGCCGTGGACGAGCTGCGGCTCACCGGCCACGCGGGCCGGGTGCACGGCATCACCCCCTGGTACGCGGACGAGGAGTCCACCCGCTTCGAGCTCGACCGCACCGAGCACGACGCGGTCATCGGCGGCGCCCCCACCGAGATCCGCGCCTCGCTCACCCCGCGCCGCCCGGGCGACGTCCGCGGCCGGCTGACCGCCCGCGCCCCGGCCGGGATCGAGGTCACCGCGCCCGCCGACACCGTCCTGCCGCGCGGGCGCACCACCTCGCTGCCGTTCCGCGTCACCGTCCCCGCGGACACCCCGGCCGGGACGTACTCCGTGCCGGTCACCTTCGGCGACCAGACGCGCGTGGTGTCCCTGCGCGCCTATCCGCCCACCGCGGGCCCCGACGTGCTGCGCGGCGCCGTCGCCTCCTCCTCCGGCGACGAGACCCCGGACTTCCCCGCCGCCGCGGCGCTCGACGACGACCCCGCGACCCGCTGGTCCTCCCCCGCGTCCGACGGCGCGTGGTGGCAGGCCGAGCTGCCCGCCCCCGTCCGCGTCGGCCAGGTCGTCCTGCACTGGCAGGACGCGTACGCCTCCGCCTACCGGATCCAGACCTCCTCCGACGGCCGCACCTGGCGCACCGCCGCGACCGTCCGCGCCGGCGCCGGCGGCCGCGAGGCGATCCGCATGGACGCCCGCGACACCCGCTACCTCCGCGTCCAGGGCGACAAGCGCGCCACCGAGTTCGGCCTGTCGTTGTTCGCCGTCGAGGCGTACGCCGTCGCCCCACCCCCGAAGCCGAAGCCCGACCCGAAGCGCGGTTAGGCCCCGCGACGAGAGGTGTGCCCGCCCGGTGGGGGGACACCGGGCGGGCACAGGGGGGGGTGGAGGTCAGGAGGGTGTCTTCAGGGGCTCCGCGGGTGGGACGGGGACGGGGGTGAGGGGCGGGGTGCGTTGGAAGTAGGTCACCGCGGGGGAGGTGATCGCGGTGGTGATGAGGGCGACGAGGACGAGCAGGGTGAAGAGGGCGGGGCCGATGACGCCGAGGTGGAGGCCGATGGAGAGGACCACCAGCTCCGTCAGACCGCGGCAGTTCATCAGCGCGCCGATGGACATGGACTGGCGCCAGGACTGACCGCAGAGGCGGGCCGCCCCGGTCGCGCCGCCCCATTTGCCGAGGACGGCGACGGCGAGGAGCGCGAGCAGCCAGAGCAGTTGGACCGGGTCGCCGACCAGGAGGCCGATCTCCGTGCTCAGGCCGGTGTGGACGAAGAACAGCGGGAGCAGGACGGGGACGACGACCGCGCGCAGCCGGGCCGCGGACGCCTCGACGCGGCGGTGGCCGCGCGGGGTGGCGACGCCGAAGAGGAACGCGCCGAACAGGGTGTGGACGCCGATGAGGTCGGTGGCCAGGGCCGAGACGCACAGTCCGCTGAAGAGCAGGACCATGACGACGCCGTCGTTGGCCCGCTCCGAGCGGCCCCCGGCCGCCAGCCGCGCCAGCAGCGGGCGGACGACGAGGATCATCAGCGCGCCGAAGACGACGGTGAGGCCGGCCGCGGTGAGCGCGTCGAACGGGGAGCCGGCCGTGGACAGCGCGACGACCAGCGCGAGCAGGCACCACGCGGCGACGTCGTCCACCGCCGCGCACGTCATCGCGAGCGCGCCGAGCGGGGTGCCGTACAGGCCGCGGTCGACGAGGATGCGGGCGAGCACCGGGAACGCGGTGATCGCCATCGCGACGGCGACGAACAGCGCGAACGGCGCGAAGGCCACCCCGTCCGGCGCGAACCGGTCGTAGAGGGGGAGGGCGAGCAGCGCGCCGAGGGTCAGCGGGACGAGGATGCCGGCCTGGCTGACCGCCACGGCCGTCCGCGAGCTGCCGCGCAGGGAGCCGAGGTCGAGTTCCAGGCCGACGAGGAACATGAAGCCGAGCAGGCCGAGTTGGCCGAGGACGGCGGTGTACGCCAGCACGGACTCCGGGAACAGCCACTGCTGGGCCGCCGGCCACAGCCAGCCCAGCAGCGACGGGCCGAGCAGGATGCCCATGGTGATCTCGCCGATCACCGCGGGCTGTCCCAACCGCTTCACCAGCGTCGCGCCGAGCTGGCAGGCGAGGATCGCCACCGGGACGGCGACGAGGACGGCGGGCATGGTCTCAGCTGCGGACACGGGCGGCATCCTCGGTCGTGTCGGTGGGTTCGGCGGGCAGGGCGGGCGGCGGCTCGGCCGTCGCCGCGGACCAGGTCGCGTACCGGCGCAGGCCGTAGAGCAGGGGGCGGGCGGCGGGGCGTACGGTGACCCGGTCCGCGCGCGCGAACACGGCGGTGTGGTCGCCGAACGGGACGGTGTGCACGACCGCGCAGTCCGCGATCGCGTGGGCGGCGGCGGTGAGGTGGGGGCCGCCGGCGCCGAGCGGCAGGCGCCACTCGACGCGGTCGAAGCGGTCGGGGTCGCCCGAGGCGAACAGGTCGGAGGTCGTGCGGGCGTCCTCGTGCAGCAGGTTGAGCGCGAAGTGGCCCTGGGTGAGGATCGCGGCCGCGGTGGGGCCGGCGGTCCTGACGCACACCACCAGTGTGGGGGGCGTCAGGGCGACGCTCGCCAGCGAGCTGCACGTCATTCCCAGGGGGCGGCCGTCCGCGTCCAGCGTGCTGAGGACGGAGACGCCGCTGGGGAAGGCGGACATGAAGGGGCGGAGGTCGGGCTCCTTCGGAGGGGTGGGACGGGGTGGGACGTGGGGCATGTCTGACTCCCTGTCGAGGACGGAGCAGTACGACGTCGTGGGCGCGGCGCAGGGGTCGGCCCCGGCCCGGCCTGCCGGCCGGGGCGAGGCCCCGGCCCAGTCTC